>NZ_CEWOCJ010000010.1:0-106153 GCF_982512915.1 Flaviramulus sp.
TGATTTTTCTTGTATCAAACTTTTTATAACATGTTCCCATATCTGTTAAATTTAAATTGTTAAACATATTTGATAAAAATTTAAGAAATTTATTTCCTATGGTGTGCCAAAAAAATAAAATTCTATGTGGCTTACTACCCATAAATCTCGAGCCATATACAACATCTGCCATTCCTTTTAAAAAAGGATTTAATAAATAATTATATTCTTCAGGGTCATACTCTAAATCGGCATCTTGAATAATGGTGTATTTTCCCTTAGCTTTTTCAATACCAGTATGTAATGCAGCACCTTTGCCCTTGTTTACTTTGTGCTTAAAATAATTAATATTTAATTCTGGATTATTATTTATGTAATTACTTAAAGAGAAGTTGGTGTCATCTGTAGAGCAGTCGTCTACTATAATAATTTCTTTTTCAATGTTATTTGTAAGTTTTACATCTTTAATTTTATCTAAAATTTTATGTATTGTTTTTTCTTCGTTATAAACAGGGATAATAATTGATAACATAATGTGTTATGTGTTTTTAGATAAAGGTAGTTGATGAAATCAATTTTCAAAAGTTTCTAATCGTTTTTTTATTTTTAATTTAGTTTAATTGGTACTTTGTGATTTTAATTGTTTAAAATCAACTCTATAACAACAAAAAAATTATTTTTGTTTTTAAAAGCAAATAAAAAGAAATGATTTCAGTTGTAATTCGAAATAAAAATCAAGCTACAGCCTTATCTTTTTTGTTAAAAAATCTAACAGAAAGATACGCAAAAGATATTGCTGAAATTATTGTGATAGATAATTTATCTGAAGATGATAGTAGAGCAGTTTCAATTAAGTACGGGGCTCGTTTTATAAGTATTGAAAAGTTTAGTTATGGTGGTAGCGCTAACTTAGCTGCTCAAGAGGCTAATCAGCCTATTGTAGTTATTTTTAGTGCACATTCCTATCCTGTAAGTTATGATTTTTTTAAATTAATTAAAGAGAAGTTTGAACTAAATTCTAATTTGGCAGGTTTGCGATGTTTACATAGTACCAATGATTATCGAAATTATATTAATAAAGTTACAGCTAAAGCAGATCCTAATAAGTCTGGTTTGATTTTTTCCGGTTCGGCATTTAGTAAGGCTGTTTGGAAGAAACAGCCTTTTAGAGAAGATATAGCTACTTTTGAGGATAAAGAGTGGTCTAAAAGAGTGTTAGAAAAAGGCTATGAAATTGATTTTGTTCCTGCTATTTTTCATTATGAAATAAGAAGAACACCAAAACAACAATTTTTTAGATTTAAAAATGATGTCATTGGTAATTACCAATTGTGGCATCAAGATGTTAGTTTTTGGAATGCTTTAAAAGGATTAATTGGTAGCATATGGAATAGCATTAAATATTTTTTAATAGGGATAAAATATGCTTTTTTACGTTTTTTCTATTTGATAAAATTTATAAGAAACAAACCGAAGCAGTTTTAAGAATGGTAAAAAGAATTAAAAATAATAATTTTGATTTTTTACGCTTTTTGTTCGCAATTTTTGTTGTCATTTCACATTCTTATGCATTATCCGGAGGCACTGAAGAAAATACCGGAATCAGTAAGTTGTCAAATGGTCAATTATCTTTTTCTCAATTAGGATTAAGTGGTTTTTTTATTATTAGTGGTTATTTTATTTTTCAAAGTTTACAAAGAAGTAAAAGTATTTTAGCCTATTACAAAAAACGGTTTTTAAGGCTCTTTCCTGCCTTGTTTGTGGTGTTGTTAATAACGTTGCTTTTATCACCTATAGTTTATAATGGTGATATTCCTTTTGGTAAAAACCTTCAGGTATACAGCTATTTACCCAATAATCTTTCGCTTTATTTATTTCAATCCGGTATAAAAGGAATTTTTGATACTAATCCTTATCACGCTATCAATGGATCTTTATGGACTATTCGTTATGAGTTTTCTTTATATATAGCTTTAGTATTATTGTTTTATTTTAAGGAAAATAAAATAATAACACAAGTATTGCTAGGTTTAACCCTTGCTATTTCATTAGTGATTTTTAATTTTTTTATTGCAAGATTTGCAGAGTCTTCAATATTGGGAATGCAGGGCTATCATATATTAAATTTAGGTACTTTTTTTATTTGTGGAAGTTTTTTAGCGTCTATTGAATTTGAAAAAATAAATAGAAAATGGATTTTGTACATTTCAATTTTGTTGCTTTTAGTTTCAATTTACTACCATTTTTACAATGAGGTGAAACATATCTTGTTCACAATTGTTATTTTACTCATTGGTTTTACGCACTTGCCTTTTTTTAGTAATTTTGGAAGAATAGGCGATATGTCTTATGGTATTTACATTTACAGTTTTCCTATTCAGCAAACGCTAGTTTATTTTTTAAAGTTTAATGTTTTTGAGTTGATGCTGTACTCTGTAATTATTTCAATTGCATTTGGATATTTATCGTGGCATCTCATCGAAAAAAAGGCTTTGAGATTAAAATAACGAGTTGGTTTAATATTTCTTAAAGAATTTATAAAATTAAGATTAATGAAATTTAAAAAGTTAAGAAAAGTATATAGAATATTTTTTCCTAAGAGATTTAGCTCCAGTGAAATTTTTGAACATAAATTAAATCAAAATAGAGAGTTAACTTCTTATAGAAAAGAGGAACGTTACTATATTGTAAAACTCACCAACACACTTAATCTTAATATAAGAAATGAAAATCATAGTGATTATATGGTTTTTGAACAAGTATTTAATTTTAGACAATATGAAATTGTACTGAATTTAATAAAATTAAACCTAAATTTTAACGAAGAAAAAATAATTATTGACGCAGGTGCTAACGTAGCCTATACTTCAATTTATTTTTTAAATAACTTAAACAATTTATTTGTTTATGCAGTAGAACCGTCTCATGAGAATGCATCTATGTGTAGAGAAAATATTGCTTTAAATAATTTTGAAAGTAAAATTAATTTTTATCATAGAGCCTTAAGTCACAAAAAAGGGCTTAAGTTTCAATTGGATACTAAATTCAGAGATTCTAAGGATTGGGCAATCACTACTAATCAAGACATTGATGGAGAAATTCATGGTATAACATTGAATGAAATTATTTCAAATAATAAACTATCTCATATTACATTATTAAAAATTGATATTGAAGGAGCAGAAAGGTTTATTTTCAATGTTAATAATGATTTTTCTTTTTTAAGTATTACAAAAATTATAGCCATAGAGATTCATGATGAGTTTGAGATTAGAGATACTATTTATAAGATTTTAAAGGAGTATGGATATTATTTGTTTGAAACAGGAGAGTTAACAGTTGGAATAAATAAAAATCTATGGACCATTTAGTTTTAAAATAGATAAATACACTTGATATGCATAAGCCATTAGTTTCTATAATAATTCCTTGTTATAATCAAGCCCAATATTTAGATGATACCTTGTCTTCTGTGTTAAATCAAACCTATACTAATTGGGAGTGTATAATTGTAAACGACGGTAGTGCGGATAATACAGCTGAAATTGCTAAAAAATGGTGTAAATTAGACAATCGCTTTAAGTATGTTTATAAAGATAATGGTGGTTTAAGTAGTGCTAGAAATGCTGGTTTAAAGGTGGCAATTGGAAGCTATATTCAATTTTTAGATGCCGACGATTTGATTAAATTTAACAAATTTGAAATTCAACTTAAAGATTTAGAACTAGCAGATATTTCAATTTCAGATTATTTTTCATTTGTTGATGGTAATATATTAAAAGCTGCTGAGTATAAATATTTAACACCTGTTTTTTCAAAATCAAATTATAAAAGTGAAATTATTTGGGATTGGGAATATCGAAAATCTTTTCCACCTCATGCCGTTATATTTAGTCGTTCTTTATTAGATAAGGACAAATTAAAATTTGATGTTGAGTTATTAAATCATGAAGATTGGTTTTTTTGGGTGCTATTGTTTTATTATTCTGAAAGTATTATTTGTAATTCTGAAGTGTTAAGTTACTATAGAATTCGGAATGGGTCAATGTCAACTGATTTTGTGGCCATGAAACAAGGTTTTTTAAAAGCAGCAAAGTATTTAGAAGTGTTTTTTGAAAATGAAGGAAAACCCGATTTAGTAAAAATTGTAAGAGCGAAACACAGCGAAATTTATAATAAAAATAGAGTGCCTTTTTTAAAGAAATTAAAATCCAATGTTTACTCAAAACTTGCTTATTTTTACAAATATGTCAGAAAAAATTAAACCTATAGCCATACATCTGCCTCAATTTCATCCCATTCCAGAAAATGATGCATGGTGGGGAAAAGGGTTTACCGAATGGACGAATGTTGCCAAAGCGAAACCACTTTTTAAAGACCATTATCAGCCACATTTACCAGCCGATTTGGGTTTTTATGATTTAAGATTAGAAGAAGCTAGAATTGCACAGGAACAACTTGCTAAAGCTCATGGCATTTATGGGTTTTGTTATTATCATTATTGGTTCAACTCTAAGCGAATTTTAGAAACTCCTTTAACTAAAAAACTAGCTAATCCCAACGAAGATTTACCATTTATGCTATGTTGGGCTAATGAAAATTGGACACGTGTTTGGAATGGCGGCGATAAAGACGTGTTGTTGCAGCAAAATTATTCCTTAGAAGACGATTTAAAACACATACAAGTTCTTATCTCTTATTTTAAAGACGACAGGTATATTAAAGTTGAAGGAAAGCCCGTTTTTATTGTTTATAGAGCCAATTTATTTCCTGATATTCAAGAAACCATTAAACTATGGCGACATGAAGTAAAAAAGGCTGGTTTTGAAGATTTATATATTGGTTATGCAAAAAATACAGATTTTGAAACCTTGAAAAATGATGATGGTTTTGATTTTTCATTCGATTTTCAACCAAATTTTTCAAATAGGCCTAGTTCAATTAATAACGGTTTTCTGAAGCGTTATTTCAATGCGTTTTTAAGTAAGATAAAATTGCCCGTTATCGATAAATACCGTTTGGTGTATGATTACGAAGCATTTAGCAAGCTTCAAATGAAAACGGGTTTCAAAGAAAATGAATATCCATCAATAACTCCAGGATGGGATAATACGGCAAGACGCAAAGAAAATTATTTTGTACTTCATAATTCAACTCCAGAAAAGTATGGAAACTGGTTGGATTATATCGTAAAAAATTACCCTTGGAAACGCATGCCGGAATCATTTTTATTTATAAATGCATGGAATGAATGGGCTGAAGGCAACCATTTAGAACCTTGCCAAAAATGGGGAAGAGCCTATTTGGAAACCACCAAAGAAATAATAGAGAAATAGTAATTTTAATGAATAACATTACAGTAAGCAGTT
The DNA here is from genome assembly GCF_982512915.1 of Flaviramulus sp. Classification (NCBI taxonomy): domain Bacteria; kingdom Pseudomonadati; phylum Bacteroidota; class Flavobacteriia; order Flavobacteriales; family Flavobacteriaceae; genus Flaviramulus; species Flaviramulus sp. The sequence continues at coordinate 5,349 of NZ_CEWOCJ010000010.1, forward strand.
TTAAGAATGGTAAAAAGAATTAAAAATAATAATTTTGATTTTTTACGCTTTTTGTTCGCAATTTTTGTTGTCATTTCACATTCTTATGCATTATCCGGAGGCACTGAAGAAAATACCGGAATCAGTAAGTTGTCAAATGGTCAATTATCTTTTTCTCAATTAGGATTAAGTGGTTTTTTTATTATTAGTGGTTATTTTATTTTTCAAAGTTTACAAAGAAGTAAAAGTATTTTAGCCTATTACAAAAAACGGTTTTTAAGGCTCTTTCCTGCCTTGTTTGTGGTGTTGTTAATAACGTTGCTTTTATCACCTATAGTTTATAATGGTGATATTCCTTTTGGTAAAAACCTTCAGGTATACAGCTATTTACCCAATAATCTTTCGCTTTATTTATTTCAATCCGGTATAAAAGGAATTTTTGATACTAATCCTTATCACGCTATCAATGGATCTTTATGGACTATTCGTTATGAGTTTTCTTTATATATAGCTTTAGTATTATTGTTTTATTTTAAGGAAAATAAAATAATAACACAAGTATTGCTAGGTTTAACCCTTGCTATTTCATTAGTGATTTTTAATTTTTTTATTGCAAGATTTGCAGAGTCTTCAATATTGGGAATGCAGGGCTATCATATATTAAATTTAGGTACTTTTTTTATTTGTGGAAGTTTTTTAGCGTCTATTGAATTTGAAAAAATAAATAGAAAATGGATTTTGTACATTTCAATTTTGTTGCTTTTAGTTTCAATTTACTACCATTTTTACAATGAGGTGAAACATATCTTGTTCACAATTGTTATTTTACTCATTGGTTTTACGCACTTGCCTTTTTTTAGTAATTTTGGAAGAATAGGCGATATGTCTTATGGTATTTACATTTACAGTTTTCCTATTCAGCAAACGCTAGTTTATTTTTTAAAGTTTAATGTTTTTGAGTTGATGCTGTACTCTGTAATTATTTCAATTGCATTTGGATATTTATCGTGGCATCTCATCGAAAAAAAGGCTTTGAGATTAAAATAACGAGTTGGTTTAATATTTCTTAAAGAATTTATAAAATTAAGATTAATGAAATTTAAAAAGTTAAGAAAAGTATATAGAATATTTTTTCCTAAGAGATTTAGCTCCAGTGAAATTTTTGAACATAAATTAAATCAAAATAGAGAGTTAACTTCTTATAGAAAAGAGGAACGTTACTATATTGTAAAACTCACCAACACACTTAATCTTAATATAAGAAATGAAAATCATAGTGATTATATGGTTTTTGAACAAGTATTTAATTTTAGACAATATGAAATTGTACTGAATTTAATAAAATTAAACCTAAATTTTAACGAAGAAAAAATAATTATTGACGCAGGTGCTAACGTAGCCTATACTTCAATTTATTTTTTAAATAACTTAAACAATTTATTTGTTTATGCAGTAGAACCGTCTCATGAGAATGCATCTATGTGTAGAGAAAATATTGCTTTAAATAATTTTGAAAGTAAAATTAATTTTTATCATAGAGCCTTAAGTCACAAAAAAGGGCTTAAGTTTCAATTGGATACTAAATTCAGAGATTCTAAGGATTGGGCAATCACTACTAATCAAGACATTGATGGAGAAATTCATGGTATAACATTGAATGAAATTATTTCAAATAATAAACTATCTCATATTACATTATTAAAAATTGATATTGAAGGAGCAGAAAGGTTTATTTTCAATGTTAATAATGATTTTTCTTTTTTAAGTATTACAAAAATTATAGCCATAGAGATTCATGATGAGTTTGAGATTAGAGATACTATTTATAAGATTTTAAAGGAGTATGGATATTATTTGTTTGAAACAGGAGAGTTAACAGTTGGAATAAATAAAAATCTATGGACCATTTAGTTTTAAAATAGATAAATACACTTGATATGCATAAGCCATTAGTTTCTATAATAATTCCTTGTTATAATCAAGCCCAATATTTAGATGATACCTTGTCTTCTGTGTTAAATCAAACCTATACTAATTGGGAGTGTATAATTGTAAACGACGGTAGTGCGGATAATACAGCTGAAATTGCTAAAAAATGGTGTAAATTAGACAATCGCTTTAAGTATGTTTATAAAGATAATGGTGGTTTAAGTAGTGCTAGAAATGCTGGTTTAAAGGTGGCAATTGGAAGCTATATTCAATTTTTAGATGCCGACGATTTGATTAAATTTAACAAATTTGAAATTCAACTTAAAGATTTAGAACTAGCAGATATTTCAATTTCAGATTATTTTTCATTTGTTGATGGTAATATATTAAAAGCTGCTGAGTATAAATATTTAACACCTGTTTTTTCAAAATCAAATTATAAAAGTGAAATTATTTGGGATTGGGAATATCGAAAATCTTTTCCACCTCATGCCGTTATATTTAGTCGTTCTTTATTAGATAAGGACAAATTAAAATTTGATGTTGAGTTATTAAATCATGAAGATTGGTTTTTTTGGGTGCTATTGTTTTATTATTCTGAAAGTATTATTTGTAATTCTGAAGTGTTAAGTTACTATAGAATTCGGAATGGGTCAATGTCAACTGATTTTGTGGCCATGAAACAAGGTTTTTTAAAAGCAGCAAAGTATTTAGAAGTGTTTTTTGAAAATGAAGGAAAACCCGATTTAGTAAAAATTGTAAGAGCGAAACACAGCGAAATTTATAATAAAAATAGAGTGCCTTTTTTAAAGAAATTAAAATCCAATGTTTACTCAAAACTTGCTTATTTTTACAAATATGTCAGAAAAAATTAAACCTATAGCCATACATCTGCCTCAATTTCATCCCATTCCAGAAAATGATGCATGGTGGGGAAAAGGGTTTACCGAATGGACGAATGTTGCCAAAGCGAAACCACTTTTTAAAGACCATTATCAGCCACATTTACCAGCCGATTTGGGTTTTTATGATTTAAGATTAGAAGAAGCTAGAATTGCACAGGAACAACTTGCTAAAGCTCATGGCATTTATGGGTTTTGTTATTATCATTATTGGTTCAACTCTAAGCGAATTTTAGAAACTCCTTTAACTAAAAAACTAGCTAATCCCAACGAAGATTTACCATTTATGCTATGTTGGGCTAATGAAAATTGGACACGTGTTTGGAATGGCGGCGATAAAGACGTGTTGTTGCAGCAAAATTATTCCTTAGAAGACGATTTAAAACACATACAAGTTCTTATCTCTTATTTTAAAGACGACAGGTATATTAAAGTTGAAGGAAAGCCCGTTTTTATTGTTTATAGAGCCAATTTATTTCCTGATATTCAAGAAACCATTAAACTATGGCGACATGAAGTAAAAAAGGCTGGTTTTGAAGATTTATATATTGGTTATGCAAAAAATACAGATTTTGAAACCTTGAAAAATGATGATGGTTTTGATTTTTCATTCGATTTTCAACCAAATTTTTCAAATAGGCCTAGTTCAATTAATAACGGTTTTCTGAAGCGTTATTTCAATGCGTTTTTAAGTAAGATAAAATTGCCCGTTATCGATAAATACCGTTTGGTGTATGATTACGAAGCATTTAGCAAGCTTCAAATGAAAACGGGTTTCAAAGAAAATGAATATCCATCAATAACTCCAGGATGGGATAATACGGCAAGACGCAAAGAAAATTATTTTGTACTTCATAATTCAACTCCAGAAAAGTATGGAAACTGGTTGGATTATATCGTAAAAAATTACCCTTGGAAACGCATGCCGGAATCATTTTTATTTATAAATGCATGGAATGAATGGGCTGAAGGCAACCATTTAGAACCTTGCCAAAAATGGCAAACTAGTTATTTAGATGCAACTAAAGATGTACTTTCAAACTAGTATAATTATTATAAATGAATCAAATTACTGTTAGCGTTTTTTTACTCACTTATAATCAAGAGCAATTTATTGTACAGACAATAGAGAGTATTTTAATGCAAAAATCTGAGTTTAATTTTCAAATAGTAATTGGAGAAGATTGCAGTACAGATAAAACTAGAACTATTTGTGAAATTTATGCTGTTAAATATCCAAACAAAATAAAGCTTTTACCAGCTTTAGAAAAAAATATAGGTTTAATTGCTAATTATATGCGAACTATAAAAGCATGTGATGGTAAATACATCGCTATTTGTGATGGAGATGATTATTGGATTGATGAAAATAAACTTCAAAAACAGGTCGATTTTTTAGAGAAAAACCGGAATTTCTCTATTGTGTTTACTAAAGTGAAAAGGCTTTTTCCTAATGGAGCTTATAGTGAATCGGATAAACAAAACACTAATGGAGAAGCCGATTTTGATGATTTAATTTTCGAGAACTTTATCCCTTCAGTAACGGTGTTGTTTAGAAATATCCAAAATAAAGGTGGTGTCCCTAAGTGGATTTTAAATTTTCCTTATGGTGATTGGCCTACTTATTTATGGACATTAAAAGATGGAGGAAAAATACATTTTATTAACCAAGTTACAGCGGTTTATAGAATGCAAATAGGTGTTTCGACTCAAGTAAGAAAATCAGTTAGTAATGCCTTGTTATTGAATTTAGGTATTTTAAAATGTATATTTAATGATCCCGTTTTTAGTCATAAAAAAAATATTGTGTTAAAAGCTATTAAAAAGCATGAAGTAAGTTTAATGACTAGTTATAATAGAGAAAAACAATATTTAAAAGGGTTTAAACAATATATATATAATTTAAAACAGGTGCCCAAAAACTTTAAATTAACAAAGTTATATTTGTATTCTATCTATAAAAGTATTGCATGATAACCATCGCATTAACATACCGAAATAGAGATTTAAACATTGTAAAAATATGTTTAGAATCTTTAAAAAATCAAACAAATAATCAGTTTGAAGTGGTTTTAGTTGATTATGGTAGTAATGAAACATTTAAAGAATCACTTTTAAAATTAACCCAAGACTATTCATTTGTCAAATTGATACGATGTGAAACCGATAAGCAGCTTTGGTGTAAATCAAGAGCCATAAATGTGGTCTTAAAACAAACGCAAGCACTTTACTTTTTTGTGGGGGATGTAGATATGATTTATCACCCCAATTTTATAGAAACTCTTTATGGTATAAAACTTAATAACGAAGTTGTTTATTTTCAAGTTGGATTTTTAGACGAACTAGAATCAAAAGTTAGTAAAGATTTTGAGTCTTATAAAATTAATTTTAAGTCTAACGAAGAAGCAACTGGTATGACGTTATTTAATTCTGAGGTTTTAAAATCTATAAACGGTTATGATGAATTTTATCATGGTTGGGGTGGTGAAGATACAGATGTACATTCAAGACTTAAAAATGCAGGTTATAGAGTTTCTTTTTTCACTGAGTCTATTTTAATGTTGCATCAGTGGCATCCAAAACATTACAGGCAAGTGAATGATATAAGCCCATTTCATTCATCATTGGAACAAATAAATCATCAATATTTAGAATTTTCTAAGCAAATTAAAAAAGTAAAAGCAAATGAAAATTTTAATTGGGGAGTCTATAATGAACTAGATTATACAGCTTTAAAATTGGTCGATTTAAGTTTTCAGCTAACAAATAAAGAAGCTGAAATTAAAGCTTTTATAAGTAATGTTTTATTAATACAATCAGGTAAAGTAATATCAGTTGATATAACTTATAATTCAGATTATAATTCCGTTAAACAAAAAATAAAAAAAACATTAGGAAAAAAAGCAATTCTGTTTTTAGATATGCAGACTATAAATAAAATGCTTTTAGAATGTTTTATAAATAATTTAAGAGATAGTGCTTATCAATTAAAGTATAACTATAAAAGTCAAACCATTCATTTAATCATTAAGTTATGAAAATATTAATGGTTTCAATGAATTCTATTCACTTTGTAAGATGGACGCAGCAATTAGAAAATTCAGGTCATGAAGTATTTTGGTTTGATATTTTAGATGGAGGTAGAGCAGAAGGTTTATCATGGGTTCATCAAATTACGGGATGGAAACAAAGATATTCCAATTTTAAAGGGAGGTATTTTTTTAAAAAAAAGCTACCATTTTTGTATAAAAAACTAAGCTTTTTATTTGAATATAATACAGGGGAAATGTTTGAAAAGGTATTGGAGGAAATAAAACCAGACGTTGTGCATAGTATGGTTTTGTATATTTCTTGCACACCTATTTTGAAAGTTATGAAAAAGAAACAGAGTTTGCCTTGGATATATTCTTCTTGGGGAAGTGATTTATATTATTTTAGAAATATAGATTCACATAAACGGGATATTTTAAAAGTATTACCTAGGGTTGATTATTTAATTACAGATTGTAAAAGAGATGTTTCAATAGCCAAAGAATTAGGTTTTAAAGGGACGGTTTTAGGTGTGTTTCCTGGCGGTGGAGGTTTTGATTACAAACAAACCGATAAGTATATAAAATCAATTTTTAAACGTAAAACTATTCTTGTAAAAGGGTATCAAGGTCGTTCTGGTCGTGCCATTGAAGTTTTAAATGGATTAAAACAAATTTCAACCAATTTAAAAGGTTATGAGGTAGTTGTTTTTGGAGCGGATAAAGAAGTTGAAAACTATATTAAAGAAGAAGATCTCTCAAGTGAATTGCAGATAAAAGTGTTTTCTAGAAGCAATTTTTTACAACATCATTCTGTTTTAAAACTTATGGGTAAAGCTTTAATTTATATTGGGAATAGTAATTCTGATGGTATGCCAAATACCCTATTAGAGTCTATCTCTCAAGGAGCATTTCCTATTCAGTCAAATCCTGGAGGAGTTTCATCTGAGATTATTTCACATGGTGAAAATGGACTTTTAATAGAAGATTCTACTAATTCAGAAAAGATAAAGGAATTAATTATAAAGGCTATTACAGATTCAGAATTAATAGAAAAAGCATTTCAAATAAATCAAAAGAATGTAAAACCACAATTCGAAAGGATACTTGTTAAAACTCAGGTTTTGAAGGCATATGATGAAGTTTTAAAAAGATGATATCCTATGTGTTTTGTTATTTCATTTGTAAAAAGTGTATTTTAGCACATGTTTTTAAGAAACTAAATGATATAGTATAAATGAAAAAAATAGGTTTTATACCACTTAGAAAAAATTCCAAAGGAATTATAAATAAGAATAAGCGTAAAATGGTAGGTAGGCCTTTGTTTACATGGGTTTTAGGGGAAGCTATTTTTTCTGATTTAGACATGGTTTATGTGTATACCGATGATGCAGACATTATCGATTTTATAACTAAAGAATACCATTGGACCAACAAAGTAAAAGCGCTTTTAAGAAGTGATGAAAGTGCCACCGATACCGCTTCAACCGAGTATGCCATGCTAGAGTTTGCTGAAAAAATTAGATATGATTTTGATGTGTTTTGCTTGCTTCAAGCTACTTCACCGTTTACCAAAAGAACCGATATTAATGCCTGTTTAGATAAAATTAATTGTGATTTTGATTCCGCACTAACCGTTGTGAACACCCATCGTTTTTTATGGAATGAAGATGGTACTGCCATTAATTATAATCCTAAAAGCAGACCACGCCGTCAAGATTTTGAAGGCTTGTTGGTTGAAAATGGTGCCGTTTATGCCATTACAAAAACAGCGTTACAGAAACATAAAAATAGGCTAGGAGATAAAGTTGGTATCGTAAAAATGCCTGAAGATTCTTTGTTGGAAATTGATACCGAAACCGATTGGATAGCCGTTGAACAGCTCCTTATTGAACGCCAAAAAAAAGGAAAATACACCGAAAAAATTACCCATTTGGTGTTAGATGTTGATGGTGTATTTACAGATGGTACCATCACATATACCAAAGAAGGTGAGCTTACCAAAACGTTTGATATGCGTGATGGTATGGGATTGGAAATCTTACGTCAGTTTCATGTGGAGGTTATGGTAATCACTTCAGAGCAATCTGAATTGGTCGCCAAACGCATGCAGAAACTCAAAATTGATGAGGTGTTTTTAGGTGTAAAAGACAAATTTTCACTCCTAAATCACATTATTAAACAAAAAGGAATAGCGTTAAATAACATCGCTTATGTGGGTGATGATGTGAATGATTTAACCAATATTTGCAGCGTGGGTTGGTCTTTAGCGCCCCACAATGCCATGGATGTTGTGAAGCAACATGCCGATATGGTGTTGTCTAAAAATTCTGGAAATGGAGCGATACGCGAAGCCTGCCAATTCATTTTAAATTATAATAAACGATTTTAAATAGTACCTCATTTTATATTCATGAAAACCTACAAACCACCCTATATCATTGCAGAAATTGGTTGCAACCATAAAGGTGATATGGAAATTGCTAAAGAACTTATTAAAGTAGCTAAAATATTTTGCAATGCCGATGCGGTTAAATTTCAAAAGCGTAATAATAAAGAGCTTTTAACCGATGCGCAATACAACCAACCACATCCAAATCCTGCGAATTCTTATGGTAATACCTATGGGGAACACAGAGAGTATTTAGAATTTAATATAAATCAACATCAAGAGTTAAAAGCGTTTTGCGAAGCTATTGGTATTGATTATGCTACATCGGTTTGGGATTTAACTTCTGCTAAAGAAATTGCTTCATTACAGCCTAAGTTTATAAAAATACCTTCGGCGTGTAATAACAATCTAAAAATGCTGGAATGGTTATGTGAAAATTACCCTGGAGAGCTTCATATTTCTACGGGGATGACTACCAAAAATGAAATTGACGATTTGGTTCAGTTTTTCAAAAAATTTAATAGAAACAAAGATTTAGTGCTTTACAATTGCACGTCGGGTTACCCAGTTCCGTTTGAAGACGTGTGCCTTTTAGATATCAATGTCTTAACAGAAAAATATAGAAACGACGTCAAACATATTGGTTTTTCGGGGCATCATTTAGGAATTGCCGTTGATGTTGCAGCTTATACCTTAGGCGCTAATATTATTGAACGCCATTATACGCTAGATAGAACTTGGAAAGGAACAGACCATGCCGCATCTTTAGAACCCATGGGATTGCGTAAATTGTGTAGAGATTTAAATGCTGTTTATAAAGCACTTAGCTATAAATCACAAGATATTTTACCCATAGAACAAGTACAACGCGATAAATTAAAAAACCAAAAGATATAACATGTTTTTAAAAAATACGTTACGACTTTTTTGGTGGAACGAAGTTAAGATTCAAGGCAAGTCTAAAGAAAATTATGGGGATCTTTTAGGTAAGTATTTGGCTGAAAAAATTTCTGGAAAAAAAGTTGTTTTTGCATGGCCAAAAAAGTTTTCAATATACGATTGGTTTGCACCTATACATGTCACCATTGGCAGTATTTTGGGAAATGTTAACCATAAATGTATTGTTTGGGGTAGTGGTATTGTTACAAAAGCGCATCCTATAAAAAATGCCAAATTTTTAGCAGTTCGTGGTCCGCAAACAAGAACGTTTCTTTTAAATCTAGGGTATAATGTTCCAGAAATTTATGGTGATCCTGCGTTATTATTGCCAAAATATTACCATCCAAAATTAGAAAAAGAATATAAAATAGGTATTGTACCGCATTATAGAGACTATAAATTGGTAGTAGATTTATATAAAAATGAAGATTCTATTTTAATAATAGATATCATGACCAATGATGTTGAAGGTACTTCAAATCAGTTTTTAAAATGCGAAAAAATAATGTCTTCTTCGTTGCATGGCATCATAGTGGCGCATGCCTATGGCATTCCAGCTATATGGCAAAAGTTTTCAGGTGATGTTTTTGGAGATGATATAAAATATCAAGATTATTTTGAATCGGTTTTAATTCCTGCTTATAAATCAGATATAATAGATTCAAAAATGAATTTGAATGAATTGGAAAACCTTTTCGACAATAAAGAATCTCTTCCGAAAAAAGGAATAATCGAGAAATTATGTATCAATTTAATGGCAGTTTGTCCTTTTAAAAGTGAGTTATAAATGAAGAAAAAAGTGTTCATTTTTTTCCCAGATGGTGTAGGTTTAAGAAATTTTGCTTTTACAGATTTTAAAGCCATTGGTGAAAACAAAGGTTTCGATATAACCTATTGGAATAATACTGTATTTTCACTAAAAGACAATCTGGGTTTTAAAGAAGTTAAAATAGATAACCATCAAATTCATCCATTAACACCATTATATTCAAGAGCTAGGAAACATATAGAACTCAATGTTTCTGAAAATAAATTTAATGATGAAGTTTATTCAACATATAAATTTCCATTTTCATATAAAGGTTTAAAAAATATATTTAAAACATTATTCATTAGGTTACTAATTGGTTTGAATAATTCTGAAAATGGTGTAGAACGCATACGAAAAAAAATTAACACTTTAGAACGTAAAAATCCAAAGTATGCATACTGTAAAGCACAACTGGAAGAGCATAAACCAGATTTGGTATTTTGCACCACACAACGAGCAACACAGTCTATAAGTGCACTTTTGGCGGCTAAAGATTTAGGAATTCCTACCGTAGCTTTTGTATATTCCTGGGATAATGTGCCTAAAGCGATGCAAGTTGTAGAAACAGATTATTATTATGTTTGGAGTGATTTAATGAAAGATGAGGTTTTAAAATATTATCCATTTGTTAAAAAGGAACAAGTTTTTGTAACAGGTACACCTCAATTTGAACCGCATTATGATGAAGATTTAAATCAAACTAGAGACGCTTTTTTTAAGGAGCATCATTTAGATGTTAATAAAAAATACATTTGCTTTTCAGGTGATGATGAAACTACCTCACCTCTAGATCAATATTATTTAGAAGACCTAGCAAATGCTGTTCGTAGTCTAAACACTAAGGGCTATAACTTAGGAATTATTTACAGGAAATGTCCAGTAGATTTTACCAATAGGTACGATGCGGTTTTAGATCTTAATAAAGATATTATTAAAGTTTTAGACCCTATTTGGAAGCAAGTTGGAACGCAATGGAATCAGGTTTTACCAAAGCCCGAAGATTTTAAAATGCTTTACAATGTTTGTGAACATAGTGAGTTTGTAACCAATGTTTGTTCTTCAACCGTATTCGATTTTGTAGCACATAATAAACCATGTATTTACTATAATTACGAACAGCCTCAACTAAAAAAAGGAGTACGCGATATTGGTCAGAATTATAAATATGTACATTTTAGAAGTATGCCAAGTGATAAGGCTGCTATATTTTGTACTGATAAAAAAGATTTAGAAAGCTTAGTTAAACAAATATTAGATGGTGAGTTGTCAAATGTTTTAGAATGTAAAACATGGTACGAAATAGTGGTTGGTAAATCACCAACAAAAGCTTCAGAGACTATTTGGAAAGCTATTGATACTATAATATGAAGAAGGTAGGTTTTATTACACCAGAATATCCGCACCCCAAAGTTAGTTATGCAGCTGGAATTGGAACGAGTATTAAAAACTTAGCACTAACTTTAGTAAAAAAAGGAGTTGGAGTCACTGTTTTTGTATACCACCAAAAAGAAGATGCTATAATCGAAGATGCTGGTGTTATTATTCATTTAATTGCTAAAAAAACATATCGATTTTTAACTTGGTATCATTACAGATTACAGTTACAAAATTATATAAATAAGGTTGTAAAGGAACAAGGAATAGATGTTTTAGAAGCTCCAGACTGGACCGGAATTACAGCTTTTATGCGTTTTAATGTGCCTTTATTTATTAGGCTACACGGTAGCGATGCTTATTTTTGTAAACTAGAGAAGAGAAAACAAAAGTTCAAAAACTTTTTGTTCGAAAAATTAGCTTTAAAAAATGCTCATGCGTTTATTGCGCCAACAACTTTTGCAGGCATAGAAACCCAAAAAATTTTCGGTTTAGATAAAAAGAAAATCAGAACCATTCATTATGGTTTGAAATTGGAAGACTTTGAAAATGAAACCCCAGAAATTTACTCAAGAAATACCATTCTATACATTGGAACTATAATTAGGAAAAAGGGGGTTTTTGAACTTGCTGAAATTTTTAATACAATAATAGAAACTAATCCATCAGCTAAACTTATTTTGATAGGTAGAGATGCTGAGGATATTAAAACTGGAAACATCTCGACATATGCTTTAATTGAAAAAACACTTTCAGATAAGGCAAAAACACAAACCAAATATCTAGGTAGTATAGCTTATTCATTAGTAAAAGAACATATCAAAAACGCTCATGTATGTGTATTTCCATCGTATGCTGAAACACTAGGTATGGTAACCGTTGAGTCTATGGCACTTCAAAAACCTGTTGTTAATACGAGTATTGGTTGGGCTCAAGAATTGATAGATGATACTATAAATGGTTTTTTGGTTCATCCATCGCAAAGAGATTTATTTGCAAACCGCATCATGGCTTTATTAGATGATGAAGCATTATGTTTAAAAATAGGTAAATCTGCCAGACTTAAAGTTGAAAAACTTTTCGACATCAATAAAAATGCAGATATTAATTTAGAATACTATCAATCTGTTTTAGACTCATGATTCTTTTAACACATAAAGACGATAAAGTTTACGAGATTATTGATTTAAAAACGAATCAAGTAGTATTTAACACCATAAAAAAACCATCAAAAGCACTATTTATAGTAGCCAATACCTATAAGGAACGTATTTTAATTTGGTGCCATATTTCGCAAAAAGACCATTTAAATTTTGAGGGCATTAAAGCGTCGTTTTATTTAAAAAACATGATGCTTTCTTACACTAAAAAACAATATTTACCCGATCAGATTGGTTATGTTGAAGATTCCCCTTTTTTGAAAGTTAACAAAAATGTTTCTTATCCAACTTGGTTAATGAGCAGTGAAGTTGGAGCCATTTATACATCAGAGTTGTTAAAATTTAAAAATACAATAAATTTAAACAATTCCTTGGATTATGTTTTAAACTCTATAGCCAAATTGGGGATTCCAAATGGCCTATTTTGCTACTCAGAACCTCATCTTTTAATTAAAAATGAAGTTAATGTTCAAAACGAAAAAGCATCAATTTTTCAGTTATTTAAGTTTGTAAAACAACACTATAAATCTGTTTGGTGTATTTTGTTATTCTTAAATTTAATAATGTATGAAAAGAGATTTTTATTAATAGCTCTCATTAAAACCCTTTTTATAAAAAGGATTTATTTTTCATCAAGTTTTGATTTAGAAACTATGATTACCCTTGAGATTAAAGACGTTTCCATCGATGTTATCATACCAACATTAGGAAGACAAGCTTATTTATATGATGTTTTATTAGATTTAGAAAAACAAAGCTTTTTGCCAAAACAAGTTATAATTATTGAACAAAATGAAGATAAAAACAGTATTTCTGAATTAAATTTTATTCAAAATAGACACTGGCCATTTAAAATTATTCATAAGTTTATCCATCAAACAGGGGCTTGTAATGCCAGAAATTTAGCATTAAAGCATGTAACAGCCGATTATGTTTATTTAGCAGATGATGATAACAAGTTTGATGAAAACCTTCTTGAAAACGTCATAACTAAAATGCAATTACACAACTTTAGTGCATTAACTATGAGTTACTTGCAAAAAAATGAAACTGAAAAACATAAAACACCTATCCAATGGAATGCCTTTGGTAGTGGCTGTAGTGTTATAAAATCAAAATATTTAAATGATGTTAGTTTTAATATGGCTTACGAATTTGGTTATGGTGAAGACACAGATTTTGGCATGCAATTAAGAAATTTGGGTGCAGATATTATATATATCCCAGACATTAAAGTTTTACATTTAAAAGCACCAGTAGGAGGTTTTAGAACTAAAATTATTCATCCTTGGGAAAAAGATGGAGTTATTCGTCCTAAACCATCGCCAACAGTTATGCTAAGTAGAATAAATAATTCAACTAAACAGCAGCTACTTGGTTATAAAACCAATTTATTTATAAAATTTTATAAAAGTCAAAATATAAAAAATCCTTTCAAATACTTAAGGTCGTTCAAACAACAATGGCAACATAGTATTAATTGGGCTAATCATTTGAAAAACAATTAATAATGAATTTCTCATTAATAGTATGCACTTATATGAGGCCAATGGCATTACGTAATTTACTAAATTCAGTAAATGAACAAACGCTGTACCCAAATGAAATTATAGTTGTTGATGGCTCTTTAAACGATGAAACTTCGCGATTAATTAGTAATTTGAATTACAGACATTTAAAATATTTTATAGTTGATGAAACTAATCGTGGCTTAACAAAACAGCGAAATTTTGGTATAAAAAAGGTTAGTGAAACTTCAGAAATCATATGTTTTTTAGATGACGATATCATTTTAGAAAATGATTATTTTGAAAAGCTTATGATGACTTATCATATAAAAAGGGCTGCACTAGCAGTAGGTGGTTATATTAAAAATGAAGTAATTTGGGAAAAGTCAAATAACACAGATAATTCTGATAAATTTTATTTTGATGGATGGATACGTGATGAACCTTCTCGCTTTAAAATGAGGCGTAAATTTGGTTTATTACCAGATACACCGCCGGGGTTTTTGCCAACTTTTGCTCACGGTAGATCCATTGGGTTTTTGCCGCCATCAGGTGAGATTTATGAAGTGGAGCAGATTATGGGAGGTGTTTCTAGTTATAAAAAGGAAGTATTTGAAAAATTATCATTTTCAACCTATTTTGAAGGATACGGGCTTTATGAGGATGCTGATTTTAGTTTACGTTTAGCCAAAATTGGCAAATTGTATATAAATACTGACGCACAACTTTATCATCATCATGATGAAAAAGGAAGACCAAATATGTATAAATATGGTAAAATGGTAATAAAAAATGGGTGGTATGTATGGCGAGTAAAATATCCTAAACCTAGTTTGAAAGCGAAAATTAAATGGCATGCTACAGCTATTTTGTTAATAGTAATTAGGTTAAGTAATATATTTAACAGTCGTCAAAAAAAACAAGCTTTAACTGAGAGTTTAGGTAGGCTATTGGGTTTGTTCTCTTTAATATTTATTAAACCTAAAATATTCTAAAAATAATACGTTTATTCAAAAAAATTTTATAAATGTTAAAAATATTAAATCTTCCATTTAAGTTAATTGTGCATTACAAAACATTAGGTTTTCAGGGTGTAATGCTTTTATTAAAAAGAAATTTTAAAGCATACAAATTCTTTAGCATTTTACTACCTGGATATAACTTTCCAATTATTTTAAGAAATAATACAACAGATATAGGTGTTTTTTATCAAGTTTTTCTTGCTAAGAGTTATAATCTAAACTTTTATTTAGACCCAAAAGTAATTATTGATTGTGGATCAAATATTGGATTGTCAGCTATTTTTTTTAAAAATAAGTTTCCAAATGCTAAAATAATAACTATCGAACCAGAAACATCTAATTTTGAGATATTAGTAGAAAACACAAAACATTATTACGATATTGTAAATATTAAAAATGGAATATGGAATAAGTCAGCTAATTTAAAAATAAACCAAAATTCTGGAAATTGGGATTTTACAGTTGAAGAAGTAGATTATAAAGACGAAAATACTATTCCTGCAATTTCTATTAAAGATATCATGATTAAATATGAATTGGAACAAATAGATATTCTAAAGATTGATATTGAAGGTGCTGAGAAAGAATTGTTTGAAGATAATTATGATTATTGGTTAAAGAAAACTAGAGTACTCGTAATTGAGTTACATGATGGCTTAAAATATGGAGCTTCAAAATCTTTTTTTAGCGCAGTTTCTAAATTTGATTTTAGAATGATAAAAAAAGACGAGAACTTAGTTTTTTATTTTAAATAAAACTAAAAAAAATATGCAATTACAATTATCAGTATGGACACATCACTTAACGCATTTGGTTTATTCCTATTTTTATTATTGTAAGTCTAATAAGATAGATATAAATATTGTTTATAATTCTAGAATAAAGTATAATTCAGCCTTATTAACTATAAATAATCAATCGATACTTTTTGACTATTCTGATGATACTAAGTTTATTGATTCACCTAATAACTTTGATTTTTATTTTAAACGTTCCCTTTTAAAAAAAGATATGTCTAGCAATGTTTTTCCGTTAAATTTCAATGTGCCAATGGCTTATAAAAGCCATTTGTTTTTATTAAAACTCAATAAAGATTTATTGTTCCATAAGTTTAATAAAATTGAAATAGGTAGAGCCTTAGATGTTTTTGGGCTATTTACTAATTCTGGGCACGGAACATTGGATATAAGGAATTACCCTAAAAATATTTCAGATAATGGCGGCAACGTAATTTTTTATACCAGATTGTGGAATCCAGATAATCATCCAGATGATGATGAAAAAGAACGCAGAATGCTTCAAAATGAGTTTAGGATTAATGCTTGTAGGATTGTTAAAAAGGAATTTAAAAATGCATCAGTAGGTTTATACAATGAAAGTTTATCAAATAAATTAGCGCCAGATTTGTTACTGTCACAAGATAAATCTGATAAAAAAAACTATCTCAAAAAATTAGCGCACTACGATATAGGTATTGCAGATGATGGTTTAAAAAACACACCAGGATGGAAAATAGGTGAGTATTTATTGTATGGAAAAGCGGTTATTTCCACACCATTAAATATTTGTGTTGATGATTTTAAGGAGCATATTAATTACGAAAGGTTATCATCACGTTCCTCATATGATGAAATTCCAGAGAAAATCGAATTTTTATTGAAAGGGAAAAAATATCTTGAAATGGGTGAAAATAATTTTAGGTGGAGTGAAATTTATCTACATCCTAAAAATTATATTTTTAGAATATTAAATATGTTAGAATTAAATGTCTAAAAAAAATTTTAACATTTTAAATAATAAAATGCAGACTATCTACTTACTAAATATCCCTAATTTTTATGCTTCCTATTATTTGTATGGGTTCAATCAAGCATTTCATGTTAAATTTAAAATGGATGATAGGTTTTTAAAATATAACAACAAACCTGTATTGATTTTTATGTTTGATGGTAAACTAGGAGTTATAAATAATGACGACCCTGTTTATTTTGACCAACCTTTATATGAGATTTCAGATAAATATTTTGTAACAAATAAACTTAAAGACCATCTTTCTTTTCAGCAAGACAAGGTGAAACCATTGTTTCCTCATTATCCTATTAGTATTTTACCATTATACTTTAAACTTTTCAAATTTAATTTGGTTAGATTTTTAAAACCTAAACCACTTGCTAAGGAAATTTACATATTATCAAGAAGACCTTCTTACAAAGATTATAACTTTAAAACAGAAAAAGAAAATTACATTTTTTTCTCTTCTAGTATTTGGAAGAATGAGTCTGAAACTAACACATTAAGAGCAGCATTTATTCGTTATTGTAAATCAGATAAACGGATTGTTTTTGAGGGTGGTTTTATACCAAGAAATGATGGAAATAATTTTAATTTTCAGGATGAATTAAATCAAGTTAAGTATGCTCCTAAAGTATTTTCAAAATTAAGTAAAAAGTCTAAAATAGTTTTAAATAATGCCGCAGTTTGTGGAGCGGTTAGTTGGCGATTAGCAGAATATCTCAATCAAAGTTTATTTGTATTATCTTTTCCGTTTAAAATTGAATTGCCAGTTCCTTTAACACATAAAAAAGATGTTCATTTCATTGAAGAAACTGTTGAATTTAAAGAGGTTTTTGATAAAGTTTTGAGCAACTCAGACTATCATAAAAAAATAGCTCAAAGTGGTAAGGCTTATTTTTCTGAGTATTGTACTCCAAAGGCTCAAGCACAATATATTGTAAAAAACTTAAGAGAATAGGTTGAATTTACTAAAATCGAATGAAGTTTTTAATAATCACACATGTAAATCATAAATTAAATAGCGGAAAAGTATCTGCTTATGCACCCTATGTTCGTGAAATGAATATTTGGTTAAGACATATTGATGAATTAATTATTGTGGCTCCAAAAACTAATGAAACTAAACATGCTATAGATTTAGATTATAAGTATAAGAGTATTGAATTTAACAAAATTCCATCCATTCAATTTACCGATTTTAAAAAAGCTATTTTATCTTTATTGAGATTTCCTGTAATTTTAGTCACCATTTTTAAGGCTTGCAGAAAAGCAGATCATATCCACTTGCGTTGTCCAGGGAACATTGGTTTGTTAGGTTGTTTGGTTCAGATTTTATTTCCTAAAAAAATTAAAACAGCAAAGTATGCTGGAAATTGGGATCCACATGCAAAACAACCGTTAAGTTATAAATTTCAAAAATGGATATTATCAAATACTTTTTTAACTAAAAACATGCAGGTTTTAGTTTATGGTAATTGGGAAAAACAATCCAAAAATATTAAATCGTTTTTTACAGCTACTTTTAAAGATGAAGAAAAAGAAAAACCAGATATTAGAAACTACAACGAAACTTTAAAGTTTTTATTTGTTGGTAGTTTGGTAAAAGGTAAGCGTCCATTATTTGCAATTAAGGTTGTGGAGGCTTTGTATAAAAAAGGAATACAGGTGAAATTTGATATTTATGGTGAAGGAATTTTAATGAAACAATTAAAAGATTATGTTTTAGAATATAAGTTGGGTGGTTTAATTAATTTTCATGGGAACAAAGAAAAGAATGTTGTGAAAGACGCTCTAAAAACAGCTCACTTTTTATTATTACCCTCAAAATCTGAAGGATGGCCAAAAGCTATTGCCGAGGCTATGTTTTTTGGAGTTATACCTATTGCTACTTCAATTTCATGTGTTCCCTATATGTTAGATTTTGGTAATAGAGGTATTTTGATTGATCTAAATTCAGAAAAAGCTGTTAATAAATTATTAGTTCATTTAAAAAAAGAAGAAGCCCTAATTGAAATGTCTAATTTAGCATCAATTTGGTCTCAAAAATATACTTTGGATGTTTTTGAAGATGAAATTATAAAATTATTAAAAAACTAGATGCGCGTTTTACAACTTATAGATACTTTAGAGCCAGGAGGAGCAGAACGTGTTGCTGTAAATATTGCTAATGTACTTTCTAATAAAATTGATGGCTCCTTTTTATGTGCTACTAGAAAAGAAGGTGCCTTAAAATCTGATATAACTCAGCTTGTGGGATATCTGTTTTTAGGAAAAACTAAAACCATAGATTTTAAAGCTATTAGTAGGTTAAATATGTTTGTTAAAGAGAAAGAAATTAATATCATTCACGCGCATTCATCTTCTTTTTTTTTAGCAACTATTATTAAACTTTTAAATAAAAATGTATACATTATTTGGCATGATCATTACGGGAATAGTACGTTTCTGGAAAATAGAAAATATCAAGTTTTAAAATGTTGCTCAAAGGTTTTTACTCATATATTTTGTGTAAATAGAACTTTAGCATTATGGGCAAAAAAAACCTTAGAATTTGATAATGTGTCATATGTGTCAAATTTCGCAACTTTAAATACAAGTTTATCAAGCACTACTTTAAAGGGTAAAACTGGTATGCGTATAATTTGTTTGGCAAATTTGAGACCACAAAAAGACCATTTTACACTTCTCGAAGCTTTTAAGCAAGTTCATAACCTATATCCTGATTGGACATTACATTGTGTAGGTAAAAGTTTTAAGGATGGATACTCTAATTCAGTTTTAAATAAAATAAAGGATTTAAATTTAGAAGCATCTATTTTTTTATATGATAGTAAACCCGATATTTATCATATTTTAAAACAGAGTGATATCGGCGTTTTATCTTCAAAATCAGAAGGTTTACCCATAGCATTATTAGAATATGGTTTAGCTGAACTAGCTGTGTTAGCTACTGATGTAGGTGAAAATGGAACAGTCATAACTAATCAAATCAATGGGTTTTTAGTAAATGCTTCGTCACCTAAAGAATTATCTGAAGCCATTATTTTGTATATCGAAAACAAGGAATTAAGATTAACTTTTGCAAAAAAATTTAATCAACATATTAAAGAAAACTATTCGGAAACATCTCAAATCCAAACAATTTTAGAAACTTATAAAGTATATACTAAAAAATATTGAAAAATTATAACTACATAAAAATCATTGGCTTACATGTATTAATAGGGCTTTTAGTATATAGTTTTTCAGCACTATCTTTAGTGTATTTATTAGGTATTTTTTTCTATTTCTCTTATCAAATATTTAAAGCAAAACCATCACAAAAAACCGTAAAAGTTTTATTAGCATGTAGTTATATTGTTGGTGCTGAAGTTTTTATAAGAATGACAGGAGGTAATTTTTTGTATGAGGTTTCAAAGTATTTAGTTATTTTGTTTTCTTTAATGGGGATTTTTTCTACAAGATTAAACAATCAACCAATCCTTTATATATTATATGTTTTTTTACTAATTCCTGCGATTTTAGTTGCTGGATTTAATCCAACAGGTCAATCCACGTTACGAACAGACATTGCTTTTAATTTAAGCGGTCCCATTTGTTTAGGTATAGTTTCTGTTTTTTGCTATAAGAGAAAACTTAGTTATCCAAACATACATAGTGTTTTATTAGCCATGGCATTGCCTTTAGTAGCTATGACTACTTATTTGTTTTTTTATACGCCAGATATTAGAGAAATTATAACAGGAACAGGCTCTAATTATGCTGCATCTGGAGGTTTTGGACCTAATCAAGTGTCAACAGTTCTTGGGTTGGGTATGTTTGTTTTTTCTTTACGATTTTTTATGCTTTCACCTAATTTATCATTTAAAATAATTAATGGGGCATTACTAGGGGCAATGAGTTTTAGAGGGATTGTGACATTTAGTAGAGGCGGTGTTATAACGGCGATAATTATGATAGCCGCTTTTATTTATTTTTATTTTAGAAAAGTGAACATAAAGGCCAAGTTTAGAATTAGTAGATTAGTCTTTATTTTTATAGGTTTAGGCTTAATTATATGGTCAATATCATTGATTCAGACTAGTGGTTTAATTGAAAACAGATATGCAAATCAGGATGCTTTAGGAAGAGCAAAGGAAGACGTTTCTACCGGTAGAAGTGATTTGATTTCTTTTGAATTGGATGAGTTTTTTAATAATCCAATTTTAGGAGTGGGTGTAGGTAAAATTAAAGCACTTAGAGAACAGAAGGAAGGTGTTTTGGCCGCTTCTCATAATGAAATGAGCCGAATTTTATCTGAGCATGGTTTGTTTGGTGTCGCAGCTTTATTGATTTTATTATTCACACCATTATTTTTTAGATTTAAAAATAAATCAAATATCTTTTTTTATTCTTGCTATGTTTTTTGGTTTTTAACTATAAATCACTCAGCAATGCGCATTGCAGCACCAGCATTTGTTTATGGGTTATGTTTATTAGACATTCAATATAAACCTATATCTGCTAAGAAAGCCACTAAAGTTAATGCTATTAAAACTAAACATATTTAATATTTGAAGTGTATATTATACATAGGAAATAAATCTAAAAGGGATAAAAAATCTAATCTATCTTCTATTGATGTCCTGTCGCCTTTGCTCTCTGAAGAAGGATTTGAAATACACACGGCATCAGACAAGAGAAACATCTTTTTAAGATTATTAAACATGCTTTTTTTATGTTATAGATTTAAAAATAAGATTGATTTTGTTTTAATAGATACTTATAGCACCTTAAATTTTTATTACGCTTATTTCGTAAGTCAATGGTGTAGAATTTTAAAATTAACATATATTCCAATATTACATGGAGGTAATTTACCTTACAGATTAAAAAATTCTCCAAAATCATCAAAGGCTATCTTTAATCATGCACATTTAAATGTAGCTCCTTCAGAGTATATGAAGTCTGTATTTAATGATTTTGGATATAATAATATTGTTTGTATCCCTAATTCAATTAAAATTCAAAATTATCCTTACCTACCCAGAATTTTCAAGAAAGTAAAATTACTTTGGGTAAGATCTTTCTCAGAAATATATAACCCATTGTTAGCCATAAAAATCTTAAAAAAATTAAAAGAAGACGGTGTTGAGGCTAAACTTTGTATGGTAGGTCCTGATTCAGATGGAAGTTTGATTAGGGCAAAAGAATTGGCCATGGATTTAGATGTTCAAGTTTCTTTTACAGGTAAATTGTCAAAAGAAGAATGGATAACACTTTCAAAAAAGTATAATATTTTCATAAATACAACTAATTTTGATAATACGCCAATTAGCGTAATTGAGTCTATGGCATTAGGCTTACCAATTATTTCTACAAATGTAGGTGGTTTACCTTATTTAATTGATAATAGCAAGGAGGGTATTTTAGTAGAGCCAAATTCTGTTGAAGATTTTGTAATTGAAATAAAAAAAATAATGTCATCACCAGAAAAATCAAATTTATTGGCGCTCGAAGCTAGAAAAAAAGTTGAAAATTTTGATTGGAATGTTGTTAAAAAGCAATGGATTAAAGTCTTGCAATAATTTTAGCTAGATTAAATTTACTTGTTATCTTTATACATTCTCAATTTTTGTCCTAAAATTATGGCTTACACTGGTATTCATTTTAATATTTCAGAACGTAAAATACTGTTACGTATTGGTGATATATTTTCAATATTAGGCATGTTGTATTTTAGTAGTATTATTTTTGATTTTGATTATTTTACCTTTGATAAAGGAAATTGGGAATCCATTTTAGTACTAATTGTGTATGTTTCAATATTTGGAACCATTTTTGAACTTTACGATTTACAAAAATCTAGTAAAATTGATAAAATAGCTACAAGTATAGTTTTTACAGTTTCTATCACGGTATTATTTTACATATTAACACCATTTATCACACCAATATTGCCAGATAATCGTTTGCAAATTTTATTCTTTTATTTTGCAATACTCATTGCATTGTTTTTATGGCGAATTTTGTATTTAACATTTGTAGTTTCACCTAGATTCTATAAAAAAGTTTTGATTATAGGGGAAATTTCAAACATAGAAATTATTATTGAAGCTTTTAATAAATCAGATCCTAATTATAAAATTATAGGTTTTATTAATTGTGAAATAAACAAATTTCAATCTTTAAAATTTAATGGCATAAAGGAGTATAAAGCAAACCAAATTTATCAAGTTACAAAAGAAGAGAATATATCAGAAATTGTTATTGCTAGTTATAATTCAGAAACAATTACTTCAGAGATTTATTACATATTGATTAGGTTGCTGGAGGAAGGACTGCCAATAAAAGAATATACACAAGTTTATGAAGAATTAGCACATCGTATACCAGTTCAGTTTGTTGGGAAAGACTTTTATAAATATTTCCCGTTTAGCAGGAGTAATCAAAATAAATTGTATTTATTTTTTTTAAGATTTTTTGATATTTTAATTTCATTTATTGGGACTTTAACAGGTGTCATATTTTTGCCCATTATTTTAGTTGGAAATGTTATAGCAAATCGAGGACCTCTTTTTTATACGCAGGAAAGGATTGGTAAAAATGGTAAAATTTTTAAAATTTTTAAATACCGTACCATGGTTAAAAATGCCGAAAAATCTGGTGCTGTTTGGGCCAAAAAAGGGGATGTTAGAATAACACCTTTTGGTAAATTTTTAAGATATTCACGTTTAGATGAAACGCCACA
Source organism: Flaviramulus sp. (assembly GCF_982512915.1). Taxonomy (NCBI): domain Bacteria; kingdom Pseudomonadati; phylum Bacteroidota; class Flavobacteriia; order Flavobacteriales; family Flavobacteriaceae; genus Flaviramulus; species Flaviramulus sp. The sequence continues at coordinate 28,918 of NZ_CEWOCJ010000010.1, forward strand.
ATTTATAAATATTTTGATAGGAGATATGAGTTTGATAGGACCAAGGCCTGAACGCCCGTTTTTTGTAAAAGAATTATCTAAAATGCTTCCTTTTTATGAAACTAGACATATTATAAAACCTGGGCTTACAGGTTGGGCACAAGTAAAAACAAGATACGGCTCATCTGTTGATGATAGTTTGTTAAAACTTCAATACGATTTATATTATATTAAGCACAGAAGTTTCTTTTTAGATGCTAATATTTTAATAAAAACATTAAGTACCGTTATTTTCTTTAGAGGTCAATAAATAGATAAATTATTGATTATAGTTAGATAAGTGTCTAATTAAAAATAAATATCTAATAAATAAAGCTATTAATAATGGGAGTAAACCTACAGCAAATACTTGCACACCAATTATCCAATGCAATGTTAATAGGCAAAGCAGTATAATTAAAAATTTTAAATACTTTATAAACCAGTTACTTGTTTTTTTTATAAAAAGTTGCCCAATTATAAAAATATTTAAAGCGCAAGCCCAAAGTAAATTATAGTTTTGATGTGTTCCCTTATGATCTGTAGCAAACCACAGAAGTAAAATTAAAACACCTATAATGCCAGTGATTGAAAATAATATAATATCCAACCATTTACTTTGTTTTTGGTGTTTAAAGTCTTTATAAGTTATGAAAATAATAAGTGCACCGATAATGCCAAGAATGAATAATGGGCTTATTATAAACAAGCTAGATGCACTAATTTCTTTAGGGTTATAAAGTATATGGCTTTTCTTTACTAAAGGACTCCCATTGTTTTGAATAGTTGATTTTTCAAAGAATTTAAAAATATTTTCTGGTAAAAACATATGCTCTTCACTTGTAGCTTTTCTATCTATCACAGAGCCTAATGCTACATCGATACCTAAACTACCCCAAGAATTTTTGTTTAAATTATTTTGAATTAAAGTTCTAAACGTAGCCTCTTTATAATATTCCGGTTTGTTGAATGTAATGGTGTTATTTACTGCTATATTGGTGACATCCTTTATTTTGGTAGCACAATTATCAAAAAAGAAATCATATAAATACCTTCTGTTTTCTGGTTTATAATTATTTATTAAATAATCATATAATTTTTGATTTTCAGCTTGTGATAGATTTAAAACCTGCTCTTTTATTGAGCGATTGTAATAAAAACTATAGACTTTATAAAACCTAAAAAAATCAATTTCACTTATTAAATAACTAAGTTTGCCCTGAGCAAATTTTAAGTAAAAATTAGGGTCGTCAAAATCATATTCTCCATAACCATAGGTTATATCAATTCCAAGAAGAGGATCTTTAATTCTGAATGCGTTATGACCGAAAGCATCATTTAAAGAGGTGCCAGGTCCTACAGTTAAAACACTTATTTCAGCTTTTTCAGATAAGGAGGTATTTTGGGCTATTACTAATTTGAAAGAAACAAAAACTAATAAAAAAAGTAGAATTTTTTTCATAAAATGAATACTATCTAAAAATACTAAAATCTAATTTTAATGAAAAAACATTGGAATAAAGCGCAATACTTTGGTCACCAATATCAGTAAAAGCGTAATCTATTTGAATGCCATTATACTTAAAACCAAGACCAAAACTAGGTTGAAAACTTAACTGTTCTGTGTTGTCAATTTGTAATTCATTTTGAAAATTACCCATCCCAGCTCTTAAATATACCATATCGGTATATCCAAACTCAAAACCCAATGCAGGATTAACACTAGCAAATGACGTTGAAATGATGTCATTATTTTCTTCAAATCTTACATTTAAATTTACGGCGGTTAGTAAGGTATAATCAACATTAAAATCCATTAATTTTGAAATACCAATTTGTAATTTAGGGATTGTAATTTCAGTTGTTTCTGGTAATTCTTGATTTTGGCCAGCTACAGCATTTCTAATGGTAGCAAATTGTTCTTCATCTATAGCCCACGCATTAAAAGTTGTTGTAATATCTCTAGCCATAATTCCAAACTTCCAGTCATTGTTAGTTTCAAATTGTAAGCCTAAATCAAGTCCAAATCCCCAAGACGATGCAAAATCGCCAATAATTCGTCTAATAACTTTAGCATTAACACCAAAATTTAACCCTTGTACTGGTAAAGACTTGGCATACGAAAACGTTAATCCGTAATCAGCAGTCGAGAATAAACTAATGCGATCATAATTAATGTTTCCTTGTTCATCAATAAGTTGTGTGGTGTTTAAAATATCATCAACAGCAAAACGAATCAATGATATTCCAATAGCACTTTCATTATCTAAAGGCATTGCAAATGCAGCATAATCGTAATTTGCAATATTGGCAAAGTAGCTGGAGTGCATTAAAGCTAGTTGGTTATCTTCAAGTTTTAAAAGTCCAGCAGGATTCCAATACCCAGAATTCACATCAGATGTATGTGAAGTTACAGCGCTACTCATGCCCAAAGCGGCAGCATCCACACCAATATTCATAAACTCATTAGAATATTTTCTAACTGTTTGACTGAATAACGACATTGATAAAACACAAAATAATGCAGTAATGTAATGTCTCAAACGCAATTTTTTTACAAAGATGCACATAATATTTAAACCTATAAACTTGAAATAACAAGAGATATTGCTTTAGACTGAAATTGTTTGTTATTTTTACAAAGTTAAAATATTAATCATGAAGAAACATATACCCAATGCGTTAACACTTTTAAACTTATTATGTGGAAGTATCGCAGTGATTTTTGTGATTAATAATAACTTTTTAACAGCCTCTTTTTTTGTTTTTTTAGGCATATTTTTCGATTTTTTTGATGGTTTTATAGCCAGAAAACTTAAAGTTCAAAGTGAATTAGGTTTGCAGTTAGATTCTCTAGCAGATATGGTTACAAGTGGACTTGTTCCTGGAATGATTATGTATAAACTTTTGAATTTAACAGAATCAAGTTGGAACCATATAACGGTTAATTCGATTTTAAGTTTTAAAGAAATCTTATTTTTTCCATTATTTGGTTTGGCAATCACATTAGCTTCAGCTTACAGATTAGCAAAATTTAATATTGATGAAGATCAACAAACTTATTTTAAAGGTTTACCAACGCCAGCAAACACCTTATTAATGGTCTCGTTGCCTTTAATTTTAGAGTTTCAAAATAATGATTATATAAATGCCATTATTCTTAATAAGTGGTTTTTAATAACCATCACTATTTTAAGTTGCTATTTGTTAAATTCAAGTATAAAATTATTCGCTTTAAAATTTAAAGATTATAGCTTTAGTAATAACGTTATGCGTTATATATTTATCATGTTGTGTTTAGTGCTTTTAATTGTTTTAAAATTTGCAGCCATACCAATTATTATTTTATTATACATAATCATGTCTGTTTTAGATAATTTAACTTCAAAATAGAAAACAATGGCATCAGGTTTTTTTGCTTTATTAGATGATATTGCTAGTTTAATGGATGATGTTGTGGTAATGAGTAAAATTAGTACCAAAAAAACAGCAGGTATTCTAGGTGATGATTTAGCAGTAAATGCAGAAAAAGCAACAGGATTTATAGCTTCAAGAGAACTTCCAGTCTTATGGGCTATAACTAAAGGTTCTGCACTTAATAAGTTGATTATTTTGCCAGTTGCATTTTTGTTAAGTGCTTTTGCTCCATGGGCAGTTACTTTGGCTTTAATTTTAGGAGGTGTTTATTTAGCTTTTGAGGGTTTTGAAAAAATTTATCATTTTGCCTTTCCAGACAAGCATAAAAACCATGATGAAATTAATTTAGAGGATGTTTTTCCTCTTTCAGTTGAAGAACAGGCTATTGCAGAAAAAGCTAAAGTTAAATCAGCTGTTTTCACAGATTTTATTTTATCAGTAGAAATTGTAATTATTGCACTCGGGACAGTTATTGGTAAACCTATTTTATTTCAAGTTTTAGTAGTATCTATAGTAGCAATTGTTGCCACAATTGGCGTTTATGGTATTGTGGCGCTTATTGTTAGAATGGATGATTTTGGATTAAAATTGGTAAGTTTAAATGATAATAAAAAAAGTATATCTCATATTATTGGTAATGCCTTAATTAAAACATTGCCTTGGGTTATAAAGAGTTTATCAGTAATTGGGACTTTAGCCTTGTTGCTGGTTGCAGGTGGTATTTTTATACATAACATAGACTTTTTACATCATTTTTTAGAGATGCTCCCTGGTTTTATTCGAGATTTTTTAGTTGGATTAATAGTTGGTTTTTTGGCGTTTTTATTAGTAAAGACTTTTGTGTTTTTTAAGAATAAAATTTTTAAATAAAGTTTAGTTTTTTTAAGTACAACTTTATCACTAATCCCGAATCTTCTTTTTACGCAACTCAAAATTTTGTCCTAAATACACTTTACGTACCATGGCGTCATTTGCTAGTTCTTCAGGTTCACCGGCTTTAAGAATACTACCTTCAAACATTAAATAAGTTCTGTCCGTAATAGCTAAAGTTTCCTGAACGTTGTGATCGGTTATAAGAATACCTATATTTTTTTTAGTTAGTTGTGCTACAATACGTTGAATATCTTCCACAGCAACGGGATCAACACCTGCAAAAGGTTCATCTAAAAGAATAAAATTAGGATCGGTTGCTAAAGCTCTAGCAATTTCAGTTCGTCTTCGTTCTCCACCAGATAATAAATCACCACGACTTTTACGAATATGTCCCAAACCAAATTCTTCTATAAGGGATTCCATTTTATGGTGTTGTTCTTTCTTACTTAGTTTAGTGAGTTGCAGAACACTTAAAATATTATCTTCAATACTTAACTTTCTAAAAACGGATGCTTCTTGTGCTAAATATCCAATACCATTTTGAGCACGTTTGTACATTGGGTATTTGGTAATTTCGGTATTATCTAAATAAATATGGCCACCGTTGGGTTTAATCAAGCCTACAATCATATAAAAAGAGGTAGTTTTACCCGCACCGTTAGGTCCTAAGAGTCCAACAATTTCCCCTTGGTTTACTTCAAGTGAAACATCCCTTACTACTTTTCGTCCTCCATAGGACTTCATCAAATTTTCGGCTCTTAAAATCATATTTACAATAACGTCATTTTTCTTTAATTGAAAAAGAAATACTCAACGTATAAAGTTGAGGCTCTTTTGAAATTGTCATTTTCGAGAAAGCGTGAATCTAAATAAAAGAATATTGATTCTTTTATTGGGCTTCTAATGCATCCCAAAATTCGTAAGCACGACGTAAATGGGGAATTACTATGGTGCCACCAACCAAAGTGGCAATACTTAAAGCTTCAACTACTTCCTCTTTCTTTAAACCAATTTTATAGCTGGTTTCTAAATGATATTTAACACAATCGTCGCAACGTAAAACCGCAGAAGCTACTAAACCTAGTAACTCTTTAGTTTTAACATCTAAAGTTCCTTCTGCATATGCATTAGTGTCTAGATTGAAAATGCGCTTAATAACTTTATTATTATCAGCTAAAATTTTATCGTTCATTTTAGAACGATATTCATTGAATTCAGTTACAATATCAGACATGTTTTTTCTCTTTACGTTTTTGATTTCTTACGACAATTTTTGAAATATAAATACTTACTTGGTATAAGATTAAAATAGGAATAGCAACTATAACCTGACTTGCAATATCCGGAGGCGTAATTATTGCTGAGAGGATTAATACTATTACCAATGCGTATTTTCTATATTTTCTTAAGATATCTGGAGTAACTAAACCAATTTTAGTTAAAAAATAGATAATGATTGGAAGCTCGAAAATTAAGCCTGAGGCTAATGCTGATGAGCGGACTAAGGCAATATAAGAACTAATATCTATTTGATTATCTACAATATCTGAAATACTATAATTTGCTAAAAAATTTAGTGATAATGGGGTTACAATATAGTACCCAAATAAAACTCCTAAAAAGAATAAAAGTGATGAGATAATTATAAAACCGCGTGAATGTTTACGTTCGGCACTATGCAAACCAGGACTGATAAACTTCCATAATTGATATATAACATAAGGAAAAGAGATAACAAATCCAGCAAGTATGGCTGTCCATATATCTGCTGAAAACTGTCCAGCCATAGTACGATTTTGAATTATCATTGGCATTTTTTCGGCACAAAATGTAGTATCCATGCCTATATAATTAGCTGCATTACAAAGAAAACTATAAGTTGGAAAACTCATATCTAGTGGGGCAAATATGATAGTTTTAAAAATGAATCTACTAAAAATAAAGGAAACTGTTGCTACAACAATTACCGCAATACATATTCTAATTAAATGCCATCGTAAATCTTCAAGATGATCTAAAAAAGACATCTCATTTATATCTTTTTTTGCCATTAGATAATACCTTCTTTTATTAAATCATGTAAGTGAACCACACCAGCGTAGTTGCCATCTTCTTCAACCAATAATTGAGAAATCTCATTGGTTTCCATAATCTCTAAAGCATCAACAGCCATAGCGTTATTTTTAATACGTTTTGGGTTAGGGCTCATAATATCTCTTGCACTTAATTTCGAAAAATCATCAACCTTTGAAAGCATTCTACGTAAATCCCCATCTGTAATAATACCAATAATTTTATTGTTTTCAATAACTGCGGTAACACCTAGCATTTTTTCAGTAATCTCAACAATTACATTTTTAATGGTAGTATCAGGATATACTTTGGGTTTTTGGTTAACCGAAGAAATATCTTGAACTCTTAAATATAATTTTTTGCCTAAGGCACCTCCAGGATGATACTTGGCAAAATCATTACTTGAAAAACCTCTTAATTCTAGTAAACAAACTGCAAGGGCATCACCAATAACTAACTGTGCAGTGGTACTTGTTGTAGGTGCTAAGTTATTAGGGCAAGCTTCTTTCTCTACGAATGCATTTAAAATAAAATCAGCTTGTTGTCCTAAAAAAGAATTTATATTACCAGTAATTGCAATTATTTTGTTTTTTGAACTTTTTATTAAAGGGACAAGAACTTTAATTTCTGGTGTATTACCACTTTTGGAGATGCAAATAACAATATCATCTTTTAGTATAAGTCCTAAATCACCATGAATAGCATCGGCAGCATGCATAAAAATGGCTGGAGTACCTGTTGAATTTAAAGTAGCTACAATTTTATTTGCAATTATAGCACTTTTTCCAATGCCAGTAATAATTACACGACCTTTAGATTTATATATAACTTCAATAGCCTCAGCGAAATCATCAGTTATTAAATTAGCTAGGTTTAAAATGGCTTCACTTTCCATTTTAATAGTTTGTTTAGCTATTTTAATAATAGAATTTTTGTCTTTCAAAATTTATTATTTTTATGTTGATTTTTTAAAGATTTTGTTATCTTTATTGATAGCCAAATTTAAATTCTTTGTAATTTGGTTTAACGTTACAAAACTAACGAAAAAAAAATGAGGGTACTTCAATTGCATTATTAAATTATTCAATAAATAATTTATGCTTTTTGGAGTTTTAATTTAATTAATCAAGTTGATATAATTCATGTTAATAGCAAAAAGTGACTTACATGCTGCATTAAAAAAATATTTTGGATTTAATAAATTCAAAGGACTTCAAGAAGATGTTGTAGAAAGTATTTTATCAGGAAATCATACGTTTGTAATAATGCCAACAGGCGGAGGAAAATCGCTTTGTTATCAATTACCCGCATTAATGCAAGAAGGTACTGCCATAGTAGTTTCTCCTTTAATAGCTTTGATGAAAAATCAAGTGGACGCCATCAGAGGTGTTTCAAATGAGGAAGGTGTTGCTCATGTTTTAAATTCTTCATTAAATAAAACAGAAATAAAGCGCGTAAAAGAAGATATTGTTAAAGGTGTAACCAAGTTGCTTTACGTAGCTCCAGAATCATTAACTAAAGAAGAAAACGTAGAGTTTTTACGATCAGTTAAAGTGTCTTTTTTGGCTATAGATGAAGCCCATTGCATCAGTGAATGGGGACATGATTTTAGACCAGAATACAGAAACCTAAAAAGTATAATTGGTAGAATAGGTGATAATATTCCTATTATAGGTTTGACCGCAACTGCTACTCCAAAAGTGCAAGAAGATATTATTAAAAACTTAGCAATATCTGGTGCTAAAACGTTTAAAGCTTCTTTTAATAGACCTAACCTATATTATGAGGTAAGGCCAAAAACAAAAAATGTAGATGCTGATATTATTAGATTTATTAAGCAAAACGAAGGGAAATCAGGTATTGTTTATTGTTTAAGTAGAAAACGTGTTGAAGAATTAGCACAAGTGCTACAAGTTAATGGGATTAAGGCAGTGCCATATCATGCAGGATTAGATGCCAAATCAAGATCTAGTCATCAAGACAAATTTTTGATGGAAGATATTGATGTTGTGGTAGCCACCATAGCATTTGGTATGGGAATAGATAAACCTGATGTGCGTTTTGTAATTCATCATGATATTCCAAAAAGTATTGAAAGTTATTACCAAGAAACCGGAAGGGCAGGGCGTGATGGTGGTGAAGGGCATTGTTTAGCTTATTATTCTTACAAAGACATTGAGAAATTAGAAAAATTTATGTCTGGTAAGCCAGTTGCTGAACAAGAAATTGGTCAAGCATTATTGCAAGAAGTTGTTGCTTTTGCTGAAACTTCAATATCTAGAAGAAAGTTTATTTTACATTATTTTGGTGAGGAGTTTGATAATGAAACTGGAGAAGGTGGGGATATGGATGATAATATTCGACACCCTAAAAAGAAACATGAGGCACAAGATGATGTGAAATTACTCCTAGAAATAATTGATAAAACCAACGAGAAATACAAGTCTAAGGATTTAGTAAATGTTATTACAGGTAAAGAAAATGCGCTCATTAGTTCTCACAAAACCAACGAATTACCATTTTTTGGTAAAGGAAATGCAAAAGATAAAAAGTATTGGATGGCTTTATTACGTCAGGCTTTAGTAACTGGTTATTTGAAAAAAGATATTGAAACTTATGGTATTATAAAACTTACTGAAGAAGGTAGAGATTTCGTTAAATCTCCTGTTTCTTTTATGATGACTGAAGATCATATTTTTGATGCCGAACAAGAAGAAGCAGCAATTATTACATCTTCAAAAGGAGGTGGAAATGTTGCTGATGAGGTTTTAATGAGTATGCTTAAAGATTTAAGAAAAAAGAATGCTAAAAAATTAGATGTACCTCCTTTTGTTATTTTTCAAGACCCATCATTAGAGGATATGGCTTTAAAATATCCGATTAATTTAACCGAGTTAGCAAACGTGCATGGTGTAGGTGACGGTAAAGCAAAAAAATACGGTAGAGACTTTGTAGCGTTAATTGCTAGTTATGTTGAAGAGAATGATATTCTACGACCAGATGATTTAGTTGTAAAATCAACTGGAAGTAATTCAGCAAATAAATTATACATCATACAAAACATTGATAGAAAATTACCTTTAGATGATATAGCTTCATCAAAAGGAATGTCGATGCCAGATTTTATTAAAGAAATGGAAGCCATAGTTTATTCAGGTACTAAATTAAATATTAATTATTGGGTAGATGAGATTTTGGATGAAGATCAACAAGAAGAAATTCATGATTATTTTATGGATTCAGAATCTGACAGTATTGAAAAAGCTATTAAGGAATTTGATGGCGAGTATGATGATGAAGAATTACGTTTGTACCGAATAAAATTTATTAGTGAGGTGGCTAATTAAACTTTGTACTTCTAAATTCGTACTTCTCACTTAGTTTTCTATCTTTGCACTTTCTTAAAAATTAGAACAATGCAAGACGGATTATACGCAAAATTTAACACAACAAAAGGAGAGATCCTTGTTGCTTTAGAATACAAAAAAACACCAGGAACAGTGGGTAACTTTGTTGCTTTAGCTGAAGGGGATTTAGAAAATAAGGTTAAACCGCAAGGAACTCCATATTATGATGGTTTAAAATTTCATAGAGTTATTCCAGATTTTATGATTCAAGGTGGTTGTCCACAAGGTACTGGAACAGGAAATCCTGGATATCAATTTGATGATGAGTTTCATCCTGATTTAAAACACGATGCACCAGGTGTTTTATCAATGGCTAATGCAGGTCCTGGTTCTAATGGGAGTCAGTTTTTTATTACACATATCGAAACACCTTGGTTAGATAACAATCATACTGTATTTGGAAAGGTAGTTTCAGGTCAAGAAGTTGTAGACGCTATTGTACAAGGCGATAAAATTGAGACTTTAGAAATAGTTAGAGTTGGCTCAGAAGCTGAAGCTTTTAACGCAGTTGAATCTTTTAGAAACTTTGAAGGATCTAGAGAAAAGAGATTAGCTGAGGAAAAAAATGCTGCTGAAGCAGCTTTAGATAAAATTGCTGCTGGTTTTATGAAAACTGAAAGTGGTTTACGTTATCAAATCATTCAAGAGGGTAATGGTGTTAAAGCTGAAAAAGGTAAAACTGTCTCAGTACATTACAAAGGACAATTATCAGACGGGACTGTTTTTGATTCATCATACAAACGTAATGAACCAATAGATTTTCCTTTAGGAATGGGTCAAGTTATTTCTGGATGGGACGAAGGGATTCAGTTACTTAAAGTTGGTGATAAAGCACGTTTTGTAATTCCAAGCCATTTAGGATATGGAAGTAGAGGTGCAGGTGGTGTTATTCCACCAAATGCGACTCTAATTTTTGATGTAGAATTAATGGGAGTTAAGTAAAACTTAATATATTTTTTAATAAATAAAGCACCTCGATTGGGGTGCTTTATTTATATTTATACATGACAAATCAAGAACTACAAAAACTAAAATATCCAATTGGAAAATTTGATTGCCCGAGTAACATTTCAAAGCAACAAATTGAAAGTTGGATTTCTATTTTAGAGCATTTTCCTAACCGATTAGAAACATTAGTTACCGGATTAAGTGCAAAGCAATTAGATACGGCTTATAGACCTGATGGTTGGACAATAAGACAAGTAATTCATCATCTTTCTGATAGCCACCTCCATAGTTATGTTCGTTTTAAATGGGCAATTACAGAAGATAAACCATTAATTAAGGCATATTTTGAAGATAGATGGTCAGAACTTTTTGATTCTAAAACAGCACCAATAGAAATGTCTTTAATTAATTTAAAAGGCTTGCATGCTAAATTGGTTTATTTTTTAAAAGGTTTATCTGATGATGATTTAAATAAATGTTTTATTCACCCTGAAACCAATAGTGAGGTTATTTTGAAAAAAAATGTAGGTATTTATTCCTGGCATAGCAACCATCATTATGCGCATATAGAAAACTTAATGAAATCTAATAATTGGCTTTAAATACTACAAGTGATAAGACGATTTGAAATAGAAGACACACAACAGCTTTTAGATATTTATAACTATTACGTATTAAATTCAACAGCTACTTTTGATGACATAGAACTTGATATTGAAACATTTTCTGAAAAACTTTCTTTAATTAATAGAGACTATCCATTTTTAGTTTTTGAGGATAATAATCAACTTTTGGGTTATTCATATGGAAGTAAATTTAGGCCCAAACCTGCTTATAATAAAACTGTTGAAGCAACTGTTTATATTAAGAATGGAAATTTTGGTAAACAAATTGGTAGCCATTTATATACTGAATTATTAAGATTACTAAAACTAGAAAATTACCATGTAGTTTTGGGAGTGCTAACATTGCCAAATGAAGGCAGTGTAAAATTACATGAGAAATTTGGTTTTACTCAGGTTGCACATTTAAAGCAAGTTGGCTTTAAATTTGGTAATTGGCAAGATGTTGGCTTTTGGCAACTTAACTTATAATTATTTTTTCCATTTAATATTACAGCCAATACTAGGCTTTTGGATAGTGTTGTTCGCTTTTTCCTCAATTAAACAATCCAAAGCATGTCTTAAATCTTTTCCAGAAATAGGAATATTATTTACGGGTCTCGAGTCATCTAATTGTCCTCTGTAAGCTAGTTTTAAATATTCATCAAAAACAAATAAATCTGGAGTACATGCAGCACCATAAGCTTTTGCTACATTTTGAGTTGCATCGTATAAATAAGGAAAAGAATAATTATTTTCTCTTGCATGAGTAGTCATTTTCTCTGGAGAATCTTGTGGGTAATTAATAACATCATTACTTGAAATAGCAATAAAACGGAAGCCTTTTTCACGGTATGAATTAGCAATCTTAACTATTTCAGTATTTATATGAATAACAAAAGGGCAATGGTTACAAATAAACATAATAACTGTTCCTTTTACTCCTTTTAATTCTTGAAGCGATATTGTTTTATGAGAAACAGTATCAAATAAATTAAAATTTGGTGCCTGAGTTCTCAAAGGAATCATATTTGAAGGAGTATTTGCCATAAAAAAAAGTTTTATTCAAAGTTCGGGATAATTTGTACTTTTAAAAAATGAATAATATTATAACTTTTGATGATTTTACTAAAGTGGATTTAAGAGTAGGAACTATTGTTGAAGTTAACGATTTTCCTGAAGCAAGAAATCCTGCCTATCAACTAATTATTGATTTTGGAGATTTAGGTATTAAAAAATCTTCTGCACAAATTACTACACTTTACAACAAGGAAGATTTACTACAAAAACAAATAGTTGCCGTTATAAATTTTCCTGCAAAACAAATCGCTAATTTTAATAGTGAATGTTTAGTTTTAGGTGCTGTAAATGGTAAAGATGTAATCTTATTAAACCCTGAAAATAAGGTTAAAAAAGGTAGTGTAGTAGCTTAATGTATGCAAGAACTTGATAAAGTAGAGATTAATTTTGATGCATCAGGATTATGGATTTTGAATATAGCACTTGCAATTGTTATGTTTGGAGTTGCATTAGGTATAAGGTTGGAAGATTTTAAGCAACTGTTTAAAACACCAAAATTACTTTTTGTAGGAATCTTATCTCAATTTATATTGTTGCCGTTACTAACTTTTTTTTTAGTTGTGATTTTTCATCCTAAACCAAGTATTGCTCTAGGTATGATAATGGTTGCTGCTTGTCCAGGAGGTAATATCTCGAATTTTATCACCCATTTAGCAAAAGGTAATACTGTATTATCTATAAGTTTAACAGCCTTTGCAACGTTTATAGCTGTTTTTATGACTCCTTTTAATTTTCAGTTTTATGGAAGTTTGTATCCTCCCACAGCTGAAATTTTAAATACCGTTGAGCTAAATCCTTTTGAGCTATTAAAGTTGGTAATTTTAATTCTTGGAATTCCTCTGGTTTTAGGCATGTTTTTTAGGTATAAGAAAGAAGAAATGGCAGATAAATTTTCTAAAATTTTAAAACCGTTTTCAATAATAATTTTTGTTATAATTGTTGTTATGGCTTTTTCTAAGAATTTACAAGTATTTAATAAGTATATTCATAATGTTTTATTTCTAGGTATTTTGCATAATATTTTGGCTATTATTTTAGGGTTTACAATTGCTAAATTATTTAGGCTGTCATTTGTTAACCAAAAAACGTTAGCTATTGAAACTGGCATACAAAATTCTGGTTTAGGATTATTGTTGATATTTACTTTTTTTAATGGTTTAGGAGGTATGGCAATTCTAGTAGCCTTTTGGGGTATTTGGCATATAATAACTGGATTAGTAATCGCCTTTTTTTGGTCTTATAAAGCAACAAAAAAGTGAGTATATTGAATAAACTGTTGTTATTTAGCGTTAGAGGTTATATAAAATTGGGCTTGTTTTTTTATTTTAGAAGAATACATATTCATAATATCAATTTCGTTCCTAATAATAAACCTGTATTATTTTTAGCGAATCATCAAAACGCTTTATTAGATGCTCTTTTAATAGCGGTAAATACAAGAAAGTTTACATATTTTTTAACAAGAGCAGGTGTATTCAAAAGCGCTTTAGTTAGTCGTTTTTTAAAAAGTTTAAAAATGTTACCTGTTTACAGAATGAGAGATGGCTGGAGTAATTTATCTAATAATACTGAGATTTTTAAAACTTGTTCTAAATTATTTAATGATAAAGAAGCCATTGTTATTTTTCCAGAAGGAAATCATAATTTAAACAGAACGGTTAGACCTTTAAGTAAAGGATTTACTCGTATAGTCTTTGAAACTTTGGATAACTATCCAGATTCAGATTTGAAATTAATTCCTGTTGGGTTTAATTTTTTGAAAGCTGAAAATTTCCCCGACAGTGTAGCTTTGTTTTTTGGAGAGCAAATCTCTGCTAAAGAATTTCTATTAGAAAACAGAAATGATTCGATAATAAATTTAAAAATTCGAATACAATCAGAAATTTCTAAATTGACAACGCATATCCCAACTGATAATTATGATAAGAGTTTGCAAAAGTTGAATGATTTAAAGGTTGATTTTTTAAATCCGATATCTGTAAATAATGTAATTGCTAACAATTATGAGTTTTATGAAGATTTGAAAAAAAAACGTTTTCATTTCCATTATCAATTTTTAAAACCACTATTAATATTTTTGTTGGTAGGACCATATGTGGTGTGGAAATTTTTGATTCAACCAAAAATAGAAGAAATAGAGTTTATCTCTACTTTTAGGTTTGCCTTAGCTATTACGTTAGTACCTCTTTGGATTTTAATTCTATCATTAATTTTGGCTTTTACCTTTGATATTATAACTGCAATATCATTTATTTTTATTGTTTTAGGCGTAAATTTATTGGTTGTTAAAGCATAAAAAAATCCGAAACAGTTTAAGAATCGGATTTAAATAATCTTTTTTTAGTTTAATTATTAGATATCATCAAAATCTATATCTGTAAAACTTTCTGGTGTTTTTAATTCTGTTTCTTCTGAGTTATCATCATATTCTTTTTTGAAGTCTTTTTGATGACGTTCACTAATTACTTCGTCTCCTTTTTCATCTATAATATAAGATGTCATTTCAGTTAAAATATCTTTAAACTCACTAAAATCTTCTTTATAAATATATATTTTATGTTTTTTGTAATGAAACGAACCATCGTCATTAGTGAACTTTTTACTTTCAGTAATTGTAAGGTAATAATCGTCTGCTTTAGTAGCTCTCACATCAAAAAAATAGGTGCGTCTTCCAGCTCTTAATACTTTCGAAAAAATTTCCTCTTTCTCCATCATATCATTATTATTCATTTTTTATTGGAATTAGTTTATCATTATAAATCAAAAATCTAAAAAAAACAGATATTAACCAACAATTTTAAGAGTTTCTTTTTGGTTAAATATTTTATTGTATTTAATTAATTGATTTCACTGGATTGTTTTAAGTAAAGATGTCTGTAATATCCGTCATCATTTATTAAGCTATCGTGTGTACCTTCTTGTACAATTTTGCCAGCATCTAAAACAATTATTTTATTTGCATTTTTTACTGATGAAACTCTGTGGCTAACTATAACTGTTGTTTTTCCTTTTGATATTTTACTTAGATGTTTAAGTATTTTTTCTTCTGTTTCAGTATCAACAGCAGATAGGCAATCATCAAACAATAAGATTTTAGGATTTTTAATTATAGCTCTAGCTATAGAAACACGTTGTTTTTGCCCACCAGAGAGTGTTATTCCTCTTTCTCCTAATTTAGTGTCGTAGCCATTATTAAAACTAATAATATTTTTGTGTACTTGA
The DNA here is from genome assembly GCF_982512915.1 of Flaviramulus sp. Lineage (NCBI taxonomy): Bacteria > Pseudomonadati > Bacteroidota > Flavobacteriia > Flavobacteriales > Flavobacteriaceae > Flaviramulus > Flaviramulus sp. Next base: position 44,558 of record NZ_CEWOCJ010000010.1, read on the forward strand.
GCATTTTTGGCTGCTTCAATAACATCATCATCAGTAGCAGCTTTATTTCCAAATTTTATATTATTTTTTATACTGTCAGAAAATAAAAAAGCGTCTTGAGGGACATAGCCAATGCTATCACGTAAACTATTCAAATTAACATTTTTAATTTCTAAATTATCAATAAGAATAGTGCCTTGGTCTAAGTCATAAAGTCTGCCAATTAAATCGAGAATCGTAGATTTTCCAGAGCCTGTTTTACCTAAAATAGCCAAAGTTTCTCCTTCTTTAATATCAAAGCTAATATCATTTATTGCTTTTATATTAGTGTCGTCATAGGTGAAAGTTACATTTTTGAAACAAATATTACCTTTAATTATGGTAGGAGTATTCAAGTTGTTTTTTATCTCAGGTTCAATATTTAAAAATTCATTTATTCTTTTTTGTGAAGCCTCAGCTTGTTGAACTATTGAAGTTACCCATCCAACGGTTGCTACCGGCCATGTAAGCATATTAACATATATTATAAATTCTGCAATAGTTCCAATACTTTGTATTTCACCATTAATATATTGCATACCACCAACATAAATAACTAGTAAATTGCTCAAGCCAATCAGGAAAATCATCATTGGGAAAAACCAAGCTTGTACTTGAGCTAAATGTATTTGTTTCTCTTTGCTTTCATTTGCTAAACTTTTAAAATTAACAGATGTTTGTGGTTCTATACCATAAGCTTTAATAACTGAAATACCACTAAACGATTCTTGAGTATATGAAGATAGCTTTGATAAATACTCTTGAACTACCGTGCTACGTTTGTGTATTTCTTTACTTAGGTTATAAATAATTATTGATAATATGGGTAAAGGTAATATGGTGTAAAGTGTAAGTTTGGGAGATGCATTTATCATGTAAATAATTACAATTATAAATAATGTGATGGTATTAATGCTATACATTATAGCAGGGCCAGCATACATTCTTACTCTGCTTACATCTTCGGTAATACGATTCATTAAATCGCCCGTTCTATTTTTTTTGTAAAAATTTAGTGAGAGTTTTTGATATTGATTATAAATCTCATTTTTTAAATCGAATTCTATATATCTTGAAACATTTATAATATATTGACGCATAAAAAATGTTAAAACACTTCCAATAATGGCAGCTCCAATTATGTAAATAATCGATTCGGATAAGTTTACTTTAAATACTTCTTTAGTAATGGTGTTTTTTGAGTAATTTTCTATAACAATAAAAATTTGTTTTACATATCTGGGCGTATACAATAAAAATAATCTTGCAGCTATGGTAATAACGACACCTATTAAAAGCTGCTTCTTATATTTAAGAAAATATTTATTTAAATGCTGTAATTCTTTCATTTATTATTGAAAATATAGAAGAGCAAAGATAGGTTAATATTGATAATTAATACGATTGAGATATTGAAACTAATTGTTAAATAAGCTATAAAGTGACATAGAAAATTAAAATCACTATTACCTATAATTTATTTAAATTTAGTATTATTTTTGCAGCGTGAAAAGTATCAATTTATTTCATTAAAGTTCTTTGTAATTATGCTAAATAGGAGACATATTCGTGTAAAAGTAATGCAAACCATTTATGCTTTTAAGGGTGGTGAAAGTGATGATTTTAGCAAAGATCAAAAGTTTCTACTATTTAGTATAGATAATATGTACAATTTGTACTTGCTATTAATATCGTTACTTATTGAAGTTCAAAAACGAGCAGAAAAAGATTTAAAAAAGAAACAAAATAAGCATTTAGCTACCAAAGAAGATATTAATCCGAATAGAAAGTTTGTGAACAACCAACTTCTAAAACTTTTAATTGAAAACCAAGAACTTAATAATCAATTTGAAATCTATAAAATAAATAACTGGGAATTAGACCAAGAGTATATTGATTTAGTTTTTAAAGCCATAACATCGAGTAATTTATATATTGAATATATGAAAACTAAGGTGTCTGATTTTAAAGAAGATAAAGATTTTATTGTTGATATTTATAAAGAAGTTATAGCGCCAAACGAAAAACTTTACGAATATATAGAAGATAAAAACTTAACTTGGTTAGATGATCTTCCAACGGTAAATACCACCATTTTAAAATTATTAAGAAAAGCTAAAGAAACATCTTCGGATGCTTATTTTATACCAAAACTTTATAAAGATATTGATGATAAACAATATGCTATTGAGTTATTTAAAAAGACACTTTTAAATAAAACCAAAATAGCTAAAGAAATTGAACTTAAAACCCAAAATTGGGAAACCGATCGAATTGCTAATGTTGATTATGTTTTATTACAGATGGCTATTTGTGAGTTGAAAAACTTCCCTTCAATACCAGTGAAAGTAACTATTAATGAGTATTTAGAAATATCAAAAGAATATTCAACACCAAAAAGTAGTATCTTTATTAATGGCATTTTAGATAAATTAGTAAAGGAATATGAGGTTTCTGATGAATTAAAAAAAATAGGTCGAGGTTTACTTTAAAAATGTTAAGAACTTAACAAAAGTTTTTAATCATTTAAATAATTACTATTTTTACACACCAAATAAATATTATAAATAATTATTATGAAAAAAATTATATTAGGATTAAGTAGCTTATGCTTAATAGCTTTTTCATCATGTAAGGAAAATGCAGCAAAAAAAATTGATGAAAGTAATGTAGTAGAGGCTGCGGTTAGAGATGCTAGTGCTTCAAAATTCCCAGTCATTGAATTTGAAGAAACAGAACACGATTTTGGTGAAATAGAAGCCAGAACAGCTGTTGAAACTATTTTTAAGTACAAAAATATTGGAGAAGCTCCTTTAGTAATTACTGATATAAAAAGTACTTGTGGATGCACAGTGCCTCAAGATTGGAGTAGAGAGCCTTTATCTCCAGGAGAATCAGGTCAATTTACCGTTAAGTTTAACGGAAGTGGAGCTAATAAAGTTACAAAAACAATAACTGTAACAGCTAATACAGAAAAAGGAAGTGAAATGGTTAAAATTATGGCTTTTGTTAAGCCAGATCCGAATACTCCAACACCAGCGAATTCATCATTATCACCAACACCAGTAATGAATCCAGGTATGCAGCCAGTTAAGTCTAGTACACAGCCTGGACACGAAGGACATAATCACGACTAAATAGAAATTAATAATTAAAATAATGGGAGAAGGTATTGGTAGTTTATTGCCATTTGTATTAATGTTTGTTGTAGTTTATTTCTTTATGATAGCTCCTCAAATGAAACGTGCAAAAAAAGAAAAGAAATTTGCTGCAGAATTAAAGAGAGGTGATAAAGTTATTACCAAAAGTGGTTTGCACGGAAAAATTGCTGAGTTAAATGATAAAGATAACAGTTGTGTTATTGAAACTCTTGCTGGTAAATTAAAGTTTGAGAGATCTGCTATTTCTATGGAAATGAGCGCAAAACTTAATGAGCCTGCTAAATAAAATATAGTTTAAAAAAAAGCTTCCGAGTAGGAAGCTTTTTTTTAAAAATTAAATGAGATGGCTATTTGCAGTAATTTCTGCTATTTTACAAATAACTTCTGTAGCTTTAATCATACTTTCAACAGGTACATATTCATAACGTCCATGAAAGTTATGTCCTCCAGCAAATATATTTGGACAAGGTAATCCCATATAGCTTAATTGAGAGCCATCAGTACCACCGCGAATGGGTTTTATTAATGGAGTTATATGTAATTGTTTCATGGCCTCTTCGGCTATATCAACAATATGCATAACAGGTTCTACCTTTTCTTTCATGTTATAATATTGATCCTTTATTTCTATAGAGATAATTTCTCCCCCATATTGAGAATTAAGCTCGTTGGTTAATTTTGTCATCATCTCTTTTCTAGCCTCAAAATGCTCTTTATCGTGATCTCTAATAATATATTTGAGAATTGTTTCTTCTACATTCCCATGGATGTCATGTAAATGGAAAAAACCTTGATATCCCTCAGTGTGCTCTGGTGTTTCAATTCGTGGCAACGAGTTAATAAACTCCTGAGCGATATACATAGAATTAATCATTTTACCTTTTGCATACCCAGGATGTACAATTTTACCCTTTAAAGTAACTACAGCACCTGCAGCATTAAAGTTTTCATATTCTAATTCACCAATTTGACTCCCATCCATAGTATATGCCCAGTCTGCTCCAAATTTTTTAACATCAAATTTATGGGCACCTCTGCCAATTTCTTCGTCTGGTGTTAATCCTACTCTAACTTTACCATGCTTAATTTCTGGATTATTTATAAGATATTCCATAGCAGATACTATTTCACAAATACCGGCTTTATCATCAGCTCCCAATAGGGTGGTGCCATCTGTAGTAATTAAAGTTTGTCCTTTATATTGAATTAAATCTTCAAAATAATCAGGTGATAAAATAATATTTAAATTTTCATTTAAAACAATGTCTTTTCCATCATAATGCTCAATAATTTGAGGCTTGACATTAGCTCCTGTAAAATCTGGCGAAGTATCAAAATGAGAAATAAATCCGATAACTGGTACATCGTGTTCAACATTACTTGGTAAAGTTGCCATGATATAAGCATTATCATCAATATTTACGTCTTGCATTCCAATAGATTTCAATTCTTCAGCAAGTTTGTTAGCTAAATCCCACTGCTTTGTGGTGCTTGGTGTATTGCTTGATTCGGGGTCTGATTCGGTATTTATAGTAACATAACTTATAAATCGTTTAATAATTTGTGCTTTAGAAATCATATTTTATCAATATTTTTTAAAGTATAATTGGGGGAATTAAATGTTATTTAAAGCATAAAGTTACGATTATTGAGATTTTTATCATTTGAATTGCGCATTTTTTTATTTAGAATTACTTTTGCAAAAATAATACTGATGTACAAATTACTACTTCGCCCTTTATTTTTTTTATTCGACCCCGAAAACATTCACCATTTTACGTTTTCTTTAGTAAAAACAAGTTCTAAAATACCTGGATTACCGGCATTGTTTAGAAGTTTATACCAAGTTGAAAATAAAAAATTGGAAAAACAAGTATTTGGTTTAACTTTTAAAAATCCTGTTGGTTTAGCCGCAGGGTTTGATAAAAATGCCGTTTTGTATAATGAGTTGGCAAATTTCGGTTTTGGTTTTATTGAAATTGGAACTGTAACTCCTAAAGGACAAGAGGGTAATCCTAAAAAGAGGTTATTTAGATTAAAAGATGATCATGGTATTATTAACCGGATGGGGTTTAATAACGACGGTTTAGGGGCAGCTATAAAACAACTTAAAAAGAATAAAGGGCAGTTAATAATTGGAGGAAATATCGGGAAAAACACAACAACAAAACCTAAAGATTATACTAAAGATTATTTAGAGTGTTTTAATGCTTTGCATCCCTACGTTGATTATTTTGTCCTCAATGTTAGTTGTCCAAATGTAGGAAGTCATGCTAAATTAAATGATAAAGATTACTTAGAGGAGTTGATAGGGTCTGTACAAAAGGCTAATATGGCTTATAGTAAACAAAAACCCATTCTATTAAAAATAGCTCCAGATTTAAATAATAATCAATTGGATGAAATTATAGAGCTGGTTAGCTTTACCAAACTAGATGGGGTTATTGCTAGCAATACCTCTACAGATAGAACCGGTTTAAAAGCTTCAAACGATTTATTAGAGCACATTGGTAATGGTGGTTTAAGTGGGCAACCTATTAAAGATAAAAGTACTAGTGTAATAAAATATTTATCTCGCAAAAGTGGAAAATCTTTTCCAATAATTGGTGTTGGAGGAATCCATTCTGCTGCTGATGCCATTGAAAAATTAGAGGCAGGGGCTGATTTGGTTCAAATTTATACAGGTTTTATTTATGAAGGCCCAAGCCTCATTAAAAAAATCAATAAAGAATTGCTTAAAAAAACAGGTGTTACTTTATAAACTTTCTAACAACACTAGAGGTTCCATTGTCTAAAACTAATAAGTAACTTCCTGGTGACAAATTGTTTACATTAATTTCTTTATTAGAAGTTTTACCTTGAGAAAGTGTTTGTCCTTGAAAATTGGTTATTGTATAATTTATTGAGGGATTTTCTAGTGAAACTTTTAAAAAAAGTTTATCATTTGAAACCGGATTTGGATAAATTTTCACAGAAATTAAATCATTATTTTCAGTTTCAATTTCATGATAATCTGGTTTAAGTGAATCTTCAATAGTTTTGTAATACCCGTATATTCTTGAAAATTGTTGTTCTGAAAAATAGTTTCTACAGGATTTTCTTGAATAAGACATGATATTTCTAGTATCTGGTTTGAAAAAATTCCCATGAGAATCTTTCATGTTGCCACTGTAATTACAAGAATCATCAATTGTGTTATTAGAAAGTGTTGGGTCTGCGGGTGTATCACAGATGCCATCACCATCTGTATCACAATTACTACCATCTACTAATTCAGTTGTTAACCTAGAATTACTTGGACCATGTGTATGCAATAATGAGAAAAAATGTCCCATTTCATGAGCTAAAGATGAATCATTTACAGCACAACTATTTTTCATAATAATGATGTTGTTTTTTTCTTCAACATAACCACAAATACTTTCACCAAACGAATTTTCAATTGCTTCAATAAAGTAAACATTTATAGTGTTAGGTACGTAATTGGTACCTATTAAAGTTTGTTCGTTTCCTTTTCTAAAATTTGATAACTCATCACTATCCAAATAATTAATTTCATCAAATAAATAAAATTTCATAAAAGCGTCAGCATATATTTCATTAAGGTTTTCAATGGCGTTAATTACACTAGTTTCACTTAAACCACCGTTATGATTTGTTGTTCTAACTATATGTGCTTTTATAGGAATAAAGTTTAAGGTTTTTCTAGTATTGTAGTTTTTGTTTGATTTCATTTTAATGAATTCTTGTTCAAAACTCTTAACTTGTTTTTTAATGCTGTTGTAATGATTTAGAAATTGCTGTGAAGTTTCCGTAGCACAAATTGACTCAGACTCGTTTTGTGAAAAAACAAAGGAACTAATCGATATAAATATCGAAAATAAAAATAATTTGATTTTAGTATTGTAAAGCTTCATTTGGGGACAAAACATTTCAAGCAAATGTATCAGCAAATGAAGTATTTAAAGAAAAAAAACGTTGAAGACAGAAAAAATTCGATTAATGTGCTAAAAACGTTGTTTTAAGTTAATTTATAATAAGTTTTTTTATTTTGTAAGCTCCTTTAGTATTTTTTAAGTTTATTATATAAATGCCTTTATTCAAATGAGTTACGTCTACTTGTGTTTGGGGAAGATTATTTTGAAGGCGTACTTTTTTAACTAATCCTCCTAAAATATTGTAAATTTCCAAGTAGTTTAATTCTATATTTTTATAATTTGATATATAAATCTTTCCCATAGTTGGATCATGAAAAATTTTAATATTTTCAAACAAATCAACATTTTTTGTGTTTAAAACATTTTGCAAACTAATAGTTAATTTACCAACGGGATTATCATTAAATGGCGATACTCCTTTTAAACTATTAATAGGAATATGAGGCGTTATATCTGAAACACCATAATTATAGGTTGTTCCAGCATCTGTTCCAGCATCATAGATAAATAAATCTATTTCAATTAAGTTTAACCAATCAGTGTTTTCTTTATTCCTAAGGTTTATTCCATTTACAGCTATCATCCAATCTGGACTTGGAGCTATCATGGATACTAAACTAAGTAGAGGATAATTTTCACTTATTTCTAATCCATTGATATGAATAGTTCCAATGGCACTTCCTAAACCACCTCCATTAATAAATTGTTCACAATTACCATTAGTAATACTTAGATTTACTTCATTATCTCTGTAAATAGTAAAATTACCAGTTTCAGCTATATTCTCTATACCTTGTGAGGCTATCTCGCCCATTTCTAAGAATATTACATTGTTATTATGATTTGCACCAACTAAAGATGACCAATGAGGAGAATTAGGTAAAGTTCCATGATCTGTTGCATTCCAAAAGCTTTCAAAAATAATATTGTAACCAGCCACACTTTGACCAATTGATGAGCTTGAAAAAATCAAAAATAAATAACAAGAAAGCGAATATTTTTTTTTCATGAGAAAGCAGTTTAAAAAAAAGTCGTTTTAAAATCTAATGTCTTACAATACTCTTGTTAAACTTGCTTTTATAATTGTATGCTTAATTAAAATAATAGTATTTTTATCTCCCTATTTTAATTGAATGTTTAAAGAAGTAAAAATAATAGAATGTCCACGGGATGCCATGCAGGGTATAAAGCAATTTATTCCTACAGAGCAAAAAGTACAATACATTCAATCACTTTTACGGGTAGGGTTTGATACGATTGATTTTGGAAGTTTTGTGTCTCCAAAAGCCATTCCTCAAATGGTAGATACTGAGGAGGTTTTATCCAGACTTGATTTAACAAAAACTACCAGTAAACTTTTGGCTATTATTGCAAATACCCGTGGCGCAGAAGATGCTTCTCTATTTAAAGAGATAGATTACCTAGGTTTTCCTTTTTCAATCTCTGAGAATTTTCAAATGCGTAATACCCATAAAACAATTGCGCAATCTGTTGAGACTCTTTCTAAGATTTTGGATATTGCTAGTGCTTCTAATAAGAAAGTTGTAGTTTATATTTCAATGGGTTTTGGTAATCCTTATGGAGACCCTTGGGATGTTGATATAGTAGGAGAATGGACAGAGAAATTATCCAAAATGGGTGTTAAAATTTTATCTTTAAGCGATACTATTGGAAGTTCCGAACCAGAAAGTATAAGTTATTTGTTTTCAAATTTAATCCCAAGATATCCAGATATTGAATTTGGCGCACATTTGCATACAACTCCAAATTCTTGGTTTGAAAAAGTGGATGCAGCATTTAAAGCGGGTTGCTATCGTTTTGATGGTGCAATTCAAGGTTTTGGAGGTTGCCCAATGGCTAAAGATGAACTAACGGGTAATATGCCAACTGAGAAACTCTTATCATATTTTACATCACAAAAGAAAAATAATTTGAACGCTTTGAGTTTTGAAAGTGCTTTTAACGAGGCTTCTAAAATTTTTAAAAATTTCCAATAAAAAAGAGAGTCACTAATAACTAGGACTCTCTTTTAAAATATTTAAAATCTAAAATCTAAACCTGCATAGGCTCCGAATGGATGTCCAGGTCTTAAACCTGCGGGAACTCTAGAAACTGCATATGTTTTATCTAAAAGATTTATGATATTTCCAGTAACACTTAAACGTTTGTTGATATGATATTTACACGAAAAATCAATAATAAAATTTGAAGTTACACCATTTGCTTCTGTGATTTTTTCAGTACCTGCCAATGTTCTAAAAGCGCCATTTAAACGGCCGTTCAGGTTGAGTTCAAACTTTTTATGTTCTAACGAAATTGAAGTGTTAAATTGATGTTTTGCTATGTAAGGTAGCTCGTCTCCAATTGAAACTTGTCCCCATAATCCATCATCACTACCGAAACTATTTAAAAATTCAGTATCTGTAAAGGTGTATCCAAAAGTTATTGGTAGTGAAAATTTATTGTTTTTTTCGATTAAATCATAATTTAAAAGTAATTCAATACCCCTTACGGCTACTTCACCAGCATTAAACTGATCTAAAGATCCAGTTCCTCCAGTTGCAGCCAAATCACTTCCTAGCAAGTTGCTGTAGTCATTATAAAAAGCTACAATTTCGCCTCTTAATCCTTCAAAATTAAATCTGGATCCTAATTCGTAATTAATGCTTTCTTCTGGCTTTTCACCAGGTTCGTTACCTGGAGGAGAAAAACCTTTATGAATACCACCATATAGCGATGTATTCTGATTGAATTTATAATTAAAACCAATTCCAGGGATAAAAATATCTACATTATTTTCTCTGATTGATAAGTTGGTTCCATTCCGATTTGAATCGTTGGTTCCAAAATTTTCTCTAATTAAGGTAATATTTTCATAACGTAAACCAGGAGTAAGTGTTAAGTTATTATAATTTAATTTATATAAGATCGATCCTGCAAAAGCCTTAGCACTACTTATTCTATTAGAATCACCGCCTCTAGCACCATTAGATGTTAAATTCATTTCGCCATCAATTATATTATAGCCATCAACCCATTGGTATCTATCCTCTTCATCGTAATGGTAACGTAGACCAATTTCAATATCATGAAATAATTTCGCACCAGACCAATGATAATCAAATTTTGTTTGTACGCCTTTAGAGACGTATTTTCTGTTATTTGCTTTTAAAAGAATGGCATCATTATCAGAATTAGTTGTGCCATTAACAATACTCATGTAATCTGGATAGTCTTGAGGATTATTAACAATAGAAGCTATACCAACTCTATTATTATTTACAACAATATCATTTAACTTATACCAGTTTCTTGAAAAACCATTATAGTAAGCGTTTGTTGTGATTCTGAATTGGTTAGAAAAATCAATGTTATGAGTTGCCATAAATTGGATATGATCATTCGTCATTTGGTCATCTTGAGAACTTGCATATCTACTAAAAGAATTTAAGTCAAAATCATTTTGTGTAAGACCTAAATAAGTTTCATTGGATACTTCATCAGCGTACTGAAATTTAAAAGTTAAAGCTTGTTGTAATGCAGATTCTGGATTTGAATTGATTCTAAATTTAGCTACAAAATCGTTTTTATCAAACCCAGTATTGCTGCCATCAGGCAAGTTTTTAAAACCATCAGAATTCATATTTAAATATTCAACATTGTACCCAAATGTTGGTTTGCTATCCCCAATTTTAAGATATGTTTGTCCCGTATTAAAGCTACCATAATTTGTTCTAAAAGCACCTTTAAACGTTTCAGGAATTTGGGTGCTTACTAAGTTTAAAGCGCCACCAGTGGTAAATGGGCCATATTGTATTTGACTACTACCTTTTAAAATTTCTACAGCTTGCATTCTAGCTATAGATGGGAAATAATAAGCAGCAGGAGAGCTGTATGGAGCTGGTGCTATAAGTACGCCATCTTCCATAATAGATATTTTTGCACTACGTTCAGGTGATGTACCTCGTAAACTGATATTTGGACGCAATCCAAATCCGTCTTCTTCATAAATATTAACACCAGGAACAGTTCTTAAAACTCTATTAATATCTGTGTAATTAAATTTTTCTAATTCTTCAGGTGAAATATAGTAAGATGAACCTGTTCTGTTTTTAGCTTCATACTTACTTCCAAAAATCACTTGAGCATTTATAAGAACTTTTTCAAGTTTTTGAATGGAGTCTTTTTTTGTTTCATTTTCTGATTCTTGTGCATACGAAATTCCTATAATTAGTAGGAAAAATAAAGAGATTTTAGCTTTCATTTTATTTAGACTGATTAAAAATAGTTATTTTTTTGGGTGCAAATTTAAGGATGAATTTTACTTTCACAAAGTTTATTTAGAATAAATAAAAATAAAATTTATAATAATTTGGTTTTCAGATATTTTGAAATTAGTCAGAGTCGTTAAATCGAAAATCAGATTTGGCTTTAAATATGTTTTAAACCAATTTAGAATTCTTTAGTCTAAGTAATAACCTATTAAAACCATTTAGATTGAAAACCATATTATCATCATTTTTCTTATTATTATCGGTTTCATTATTCGCTCAAAAATTTACTTTTGAAGGTATTGTTAAAGATAAACAAGATGTTACTTTGGAAGCTGCTACGGTTTTTGTTCAAAGTGTTCAAGATAGCCTTATTATCGCCTATGGAATAACCAATAAGGACGGGCAATTTTCGATAAAAGTCAATGCAGAAAAAGATTCTAAATTGCTATTCAATATAGCATATTTAGGGTATAAACCCTTTTCCAAAGAAATTGAGGTTCCAAAAACAGGAGATCTAAATGTTGGATTTTTGTTCTTAGAGTATGCCGTGGAAGAGTTAGAAACCATATCTATTATTTCTAGATCTCCTCCAATAATTATAAAGAAAGATACTATAGAATATAACGCTGATAGTTTTAAAACACTTCCTAATGATAGAGTAGAAGATTTGCTTAAAAAACTACCTGGAGTTCAAATCGATATTGATGGAAACATTACAGTTAATGGTATTGATGTTGAGGCTATAAATGTGGATGGTATGCGCTTTTTTGGTGAGAAGAATGGGGATACCGCTTTAAAAAATTTACCAAGTAACGTTATTAGTAAAGTACAGGTAACGGATTTTAAAACCAATATGCAAAAGTTTACTGGTGAAGAATCCGACTCTGGTACAAAAGAAATAAATCTGAAAATTAAAAAAGGGAAAAATACAGCATTTTTTGGAGATTTAAATGGCGGGTTTGGGACTGATGATAAATATCAAGCCAATGCTAATTTATTTAAATTGATTGATGGTAAACAGTTGGGTTTTATATCGGGATCTAATAATATAAATATACGACGCGGATTCAACGCACTTCCAGATTCTAAATCTAGTAACGGCTATATTGAATCAGATTTTATAGGTGCTAATTACTCAAAAGGAAGATGGGATGAAACTCGGATTAACGGAAATTATCGATTTAATGCTGATAATGTTGACAATATTCAAAAGCGAGTTCGAGAAAATTTTCTACCCAATTTAAATTATATATCCGAGACGGAAAGCACTAGCACTAGTGATACGGATAATCATATTGGAAGTTTAGATTTAAAGTACATTATCAATCCTAAAAATAAACTATCAAAAAATAGATTGCAGCTTTCCAATGAGTTGGATTTTAGTAGTGATAACTCAGGTTCATTTTCACAATCAGAAACATCTTCAAAATCTATTGATGGCGATTTAATAAGTGATGTAAATTCTAATAACCAATCCGTGGCTAAAAACAGTAGTATTAAAAATAGTTGGGGTATTATTTCTAGAACAGGAAATGGTAGCGATTTTTTCACTGTAAACCTAAATTCTAATTTTAGTCAATCAAATTCAGATTCTCAAAATTATTCTGAAAATATTTTATATGCGAGTAATAGAACCAGAATTCAAGATCAAATTATAAATACAGAAAATGGCACATCTAACATAAATTTTAATGGTATGTGGTTTAAGCAATTGCTTCCTAACTTCAGAATTATACCAAAATACAACGCTAGTATAAGTCACAATAAAAATGAAAAATACGTTTTTGATTTTAATGAAATTGAATATGAATACACAGATTTTAATGAATTACAAAGTTTTGATAGTAAATACGTAACCACCACAGTTAAACCTGCTTTAAGATTAAGATATGACTATAATTATTTTCGTTTTGAAGTGGAAGGAGCGTTTACAAATACCTACCGAAAATATACGGATCAACTTGTAAGCGAGCGAGATTTTAATGCAGATTTTGAATATATTACTTATGCAGCTAGACTGCGGTATCGAGATAAAAACGGCTATAAAAACCTAACGCTAAACTATAATCAGAGTGTAGATTTACCCACAGTAGCACAATTACAGCCTGTGGAAGATTTTGGTAATCAAACTAATATAAAAATAGGGAATCCGTTTTTAAAACCAGAAGTAAATCATAATATAAATTTCGAATATCAAAATAATTTAGCATTTTACAACATCAATATTACAGGAAATGCTAGAGCCCAATTTGTTAATGATAAAATTGTTAACTCAACAATAACCGATTCAGATTTAATTAGATTTACCACCTATGATAACATTAATGGCGACTATTCGTTAAGCGGAAATACTGCTATTTCAAAATCATATTTCAACAAAAAAACAAATTTTAATATTAATTTAAGGTTTTTTGCTTCTTACAATAATAACATCTCTTTACAGAACGCTGTTAAGTTTGTTTCAAGAAACACCACGTTAAGGCCATCTACATCCTTTAGGTATTCTTATGATAATAAATTAGATTTAAGTGCCACATATAGTTACTCTATAAATAACAACGTTTTTGATACTGACGTGTTTGTTGACAACAGTTTCTTTATTCAAAATTTAAATTTTGACGCCTCTATTTTCTTTTTAAAGAACGCTTTTTTTTCTAACAAATTAGCATACCGATACAACAGTAGAGTTGGTGATGACTTTGATGCTGATGCTGTTTTTTGGAATGCAGGATTAGGTATTCAATTATGGAAAAATAAGGGCACCTTAACGCTTGTAGGTTATGATATTTTAGGACAGAATAATGGCTTTAGAAGAATGGTTACAAATACTTATATTCAAGATTTGGACAATAATATTTTAGAGCAATATTTCATGGTCACTTTTGTTTTTAAATTTGGAAGAGTAGCAGGGCAAAATATGAACGAAATACCCAAGGGATTAGGAAGAGGTCTAAGGGGTGGCTATCGAAGACGATAATGTCATATAATTTTTTTAGTGAATATTATTAATTAAGGAAACGAAAAAAATGCTTAGATTTGCACGCAATTATAACAGTAATTGCAACATGACTGCACATCAAGATAAAATTTTAGGAGAAGGGTTAACTTACGATGACGTTCTTTTAGTTCCAGCCTTTTCTGAGGTTCTTCCACGAGAAGTAAATATTCAATCAAAATTCACAAGAAACATCACTATCAATGTTCCTATTATTTCGGCAGCTATGGATACCGTTACCGAAAGTAAAATGGCTATTGCTATGGCGCAAGAAGGCGGTATTGGGGTTTTACACAAAAACATGACTATTGAGGCCCAAGCTTTAAAAGTTCGTAGAGTTAAACGTGCAGAAAGTGGAATGATTATAGACCCTGTAACATTGCCTTTAACTGCCACAGTTTTAGATGCTAAACAAAACATGGCTGAACATGGTATTGGGGGTATTCCTATTATTGATGATTCTGGAACTTTAAAAGGTATTGTTACCAATAGAGATTTAAGGTTTGAGAGAGATAATAAACGCCTAATAACTGAAGTGATGACAAGCGAAAATTTGGTTACTGCTGCTGTAGGAACTTCATTAAAACAAGCTGAAATAATCTTACAACAACATAAAATTGAAAAGTTATTGATTGTTGATGATTATTATAAACTTTCTGGATTAATTACTTTTAGGGATATTACTAAATTAAATCAAAAGCCAATGGCTAACAAAGATGAGTATGGCCGTTTGAGAGTTGCTGCTGCTATTGGAGTTACAGCAGATGCTGTTGAAAGGGCTGAAGCTCTTGTTAATGCTGGTGTTGATGCGGTTGTTATTGACACTGCTCATGGGCACACAAAAGGTGTAGTTGGTGTATTAAAAGATATAAAATCAAAGTTTCCACAATTAGATGTTATTGTTGGTAATATTGCAACAGGTGCAGCTGCAAAATATTTAGTTGAAGCAGGAGCTGATGCTGTAAAAGTTGGTATTGGACCAGGATCAATTTGTACTACTCGAGTTGTTGCTGGTGTTGGGTTTCCTCAATTTTCTGCTGTTTTAGAAGTAGCGGCAGCAATAAAAGGAAGTGGTGTACCTGTAATTGCAGATGGTGGTATTCGTTATACTGGTGATATTCCAAAAGCTATCGCAGCTGGTGCAGATACAGTGATGTTAGGGTCTTTATTAGCAGGAACAAAAGAGTCTCCTGGAGAAACCATAATTTACGAAGGACGTAAGTTTAAATCATATAGAGGTATGGGTTCTGTTGAAGCTATGAAGGAAGGTAGTAAAGATCGTTATTTCCAAGATGTTGAAGATGATATTAAAAAACTTGTACCAGAAGGTATAGTAGGGAGAGTGCCATATAAAGGAGATTTATATGAAAGTATTCATCAGTTTATTGGAGGTTTACGTGCTGGTATGGGATACTGTGGTGCAAAAGATATTAAAACTTTAAAAGAAACTGGGAAGTTTGTGAAAATTACAGCTAGTGGCATTAATGAAAGTCATCCGCATGATGTAACTATTACTAAAGAATCTCCTAATTACTCGAGATAATTTTTTCACTTAAAATAGATATAATCAAAAGGCCAAAGTATTTTGCTTTGGCCTTTTGATTATATCTATTTATGTTTGTTATCTATTAAATAAAAACTAAAACTAAAGTTAATGCTATCCCAGCGATGGCAAAGAACATACCTTTTTTAAAAACGGGCATTTTTGGCGTGTACATCCAAAAAGCAGAAAGTACAAAAAACAATAAAGAGGCACCAAAAAAAATGTTTAAATAATATAAAGGACTATTAGTTGTTGCTTTATGTAAGCGCTCCATTTTTTCAAGTAAAAATGGAAGTTCCATTTTTTTTACGGTCGACATTCCGGTTTTTTGATTATAATTTCCATCTTTAAAATAAAGTATATAGCCCTCTGTTTTTTCAACTTTAACAGCCATCCGTAATTTAGGACTTAATTCTCCAACTGTTAGATTAGTTTCTAATTGAGTTTGTGATACAACTTCTTTTTTTAAAAAGTCAGTTTCTCTAAAAATCATTATAATACCACTTAGAGCATAAACAGCCATTATTCCTGCTAAAAAATATCCTAAATATCTGTGTATGATTCTAATTTGAAATGAAAAAGGTGTTTTTCGCTTAGCCATAATTTATTTTTTTATCTCTATTCAAATTACTTGTAGTTTAATCCAAATCCAAATTTAAAAAGTGGATTTTCACTATCATAAGGAACATCTGTTTTTTGATTTGCTACTGCTTTCATTGATGATGGTAATTCAAAAGGTAGTTTTCCTATCGGTTTTGTATTTCCAAAAAGGACTTCACAAACAGAGATGTCACTAGCTCCATAATCTGCAATTAATGCTACTGCATTAGCAGTTATTTCTGGTATAACGGCAGGTCTGTCTAAATAAAGGTCTACTATAGTTGGAACTGTTTTTAATAGTTTCAAAATATTATCTTTTTCTTCGCCTTTGAAGTCTAAATCACCATGATGAAAACTAAGCGCTAACGGTACTTTAGATTCTGCTGGATACCAAGGTGTATTTAATCTAACAATTGCAAAATCTGCATCCTCAGGCTTCGATACTACTCTCGCATAGTTTGATACTGTAGTAGAATCTATATTTTGAACGTATACTTTGTATTTGCGTTTGGTTAATGGTAATGTAGTATTATCATTTTTTAAAAGTGTCATAGAAATTTGTTGTGTTTTTTCACCAAATTTTCTTGATGATTCATTACCAACTATAGTATTTACTTTTGATTCATCAACAAATGGATTGTCGAATAATCCTAATTGGAATTTCTGGCGAAGTAATCTTTTTACTGAAATATCAATTCTCTTTTCTGTTAATTTTCCTTCTTTAACCAATTCTATTATAAACTCAGGAATCATTTCCCCACCAAATTGATCACAACCTGCATCTATAATTTTTTGAACACGATCTTTAGTATTTAAATCTTCAACACCCCAAGCCCTAGCTTTCCAAACTATTTCTGATCCCATAGGGGCATCAGAAATTAAACCCCAATCGGTACAAACCACACCATCATATTTGTATTTTTCTCTTAATAATGTTGTGATTATCATTTTGTTATAAGACATTCCTACATTTTCATCTGTTTGATCAGTAGGCACACCGTAGTAAGGCATGATTGCTGCTGTGTTAGCTTTAAAAGCAGCCTCAAAAGGTATCAAGTGATAATCAAAATTTTTACCTGGATAAATTTGTCCTTTTTGAAAAGCAAAATGTGGATCTAAACCTTCTTTTTGTGGTCCACCACCAGGAAAATGTTTTGTCATACAAGCAACACCATCAGTTAAGTTTTTATTTTGTAAGCCTTCAATATATGGCTTTACTAATCTAGCAGTTAATTCAGCATCTTCACTAAAGTTACCACTAATTCTAGCCCAACGTGGTTCTGTAGCTAAGTCGATTTGTGGGTGAAGTGCTTCTCTGATTCCAATAGCGAGGTACTCTTCCCTTACAATTTCAGCAAATTCTTTAACAATTGCTTCATCTCCAATTGCAGCAAAACCTGGCATCTCACAAAATTGACTAAAACCTGTAGATGTCATTGCTATCACATTTTTACCAAGATGATGCCTCGGATCAGAAGCTATAGTAACAGGAATACCTAATCGCTTTTTTTCTGCAATTTTTTGAGTATTATTATACCATTTGGCAAAAATATTTGGATCTTCAGGAATTGACCAAATATTAAAATGAGTCATTTTACGGATATTCATATTTTCCACAACATTAGGTAAACGTCCCGCAAAACCAGATAAACCTTCTTTGCCATCTGGAATTCCATCTTCACTTATGGGAGCTCCATGAATAAACATCATACCTGCTTTTTCTTCTAAAGTCATTTGACTTAATAAATCCGATATTCGTCTTTCTACAGGCTGAGTAATATCTTCATAGACATCAAGTTCATTATTATGATTTAAGTCTCTAAATTGAGTACTTTCCTTGGTTAATACGCTACTAGATTGATTAATTACTAGTTTTGGTAGTTTTACTTCTTTATTTGTTTCACAACAAATAAATAAAATAATAACAAATATTAGTTTAATTGTTAATTTCATGATTTATTATTTTATTATGTCTTTTTAACACAATAAAGATATGGATTAATTTTATTACTTTAACACAATAAAAAAATAATTGTAAATGGAAAGTAAAAATCTTACAGAAGATTTTATAAAACATATAAAAACCTATGTCCCTGGTGTTTCTCTTGACTGTGTTATTTTTGGTTATAGAAATGGTGTGTTGCATGTTTTACTGTTAAAGTATTTTGATATTAATGTATGGGCTTTACCAGGAGGATTTTTACCTAATGATATGGAGATGAAAGAAGCTGCTAATGATGTTTTATTTAATCGTACAGGTCTTCAAGAAATTTTTCTAACTCAATTTCAAACTTTTAGTAGTCTGAATAGAGGATGGGATAAAAATATTCAAAGTAGAGTAGCGAAGGAAAAATTGCAATTAATGTGGCCTAAAAAGCATCAAGAAGAATTTAAGTCTTGGTTTAATCAACGATTTATTTCAACTGCTTATTTA
Source organism: Flaviramulus sp. (assembly GCF_982512915.1). Lineage (NCBI taxonomy): Bacteria > Pseudomonadati > Bacteroidota > Flavobacteriia > Flavobacteriales > Flavobacteriaceae > Flaviramulus > Flaviramulus sp. Next base: position 63,521 of record NZ_CEWOCJ010000010.1, read on the forward strand.
GCTTTAATACAAGTTGATAAAGCCTCTCTTACTGCGGATGATTTGAGTGAATGCTGCGAATGGAAACCAATCTCAGAATTGCCAGATTTAGTATTAGATCATAAGTTAATCATAGAAATGGCATTAAATTATCTAAAGGTTCAAATAAATTATCTCCCTATTGGAAAATCATTATTGCCATACAAATTTACTATGTTAGAATTACAAAAACTCTATGAATCTATATTACAAAAACGTTTAGATAGAGGAAATTTCCAAAGAAAAATGTTGAAATTAGGAATATTTGATAAACACGAAAAATTAATGACAGGAGCTTCAAATAAGGCTCCTTTTCTTTATAGTATTGATGAAGAATCTTATAATAATTTACTACTTGAAGGCATTGGTTTTCGTTAAATAATCATCAATATGATTCAAACAGGAATCATATTGATGATTTAATTAAATCTTATGAGACTTATTGTAATGTAACTGGGAAAGTTGCTTCAATATCCGTTTCACCCCCTGCGTTTGTAATGTCTCCTTCAAAAACACCAGAAGCAGCTTTATTTGGTTTATGGCGTAGTGTAACAGTTATGTTACCTGAACCAGCAGAAGAAGCAGTAATTAATGCAAATTCTAAACCAATTGGATTACTATTCCTATCGCTATCAGCATAAGTAAATGTTGCTATATTATTTGAAGATTGAAAGAAAAATTGATGTTCGTCATCTTCTTCTTCAATTTCTGAATTTATAAGTTCAGCTGGAGATTCTGTCTCATTTAACAAGGTTAAACTTCCGTTATAAGTTGTATTAATAACTAACGGACCTGAAACTGTTAAATCGGGTTCGTTTGGACCATCACCATCTAAATCTCTTATTTGAAGAGTAACTGTTGTGCCACCACTAATAGGAGTTAAAACAGCTGTTAATGTAGTTATAACTTCTTCTTCATTTACAGGAGTTGGATTGTCATCATCATTAGAGCAAGCTAAAAATCCAAGAGTTGATAAAAATAAAATTGATAATTTTTTGAATGTTTTCATTTTTGTTTTTTTTAAATATGTTAATAATTTAATTTTAATTGTAACATAAAATTTCTTCCTAGGTCATCGGCAAAATAACGTAGTCTGTTAAGATATTCTCTGTAAGAAACATTAAAAATATTAGTAATATTAAAACCTATATTTAGATTTGTTTTGTTTGATAAATTAAGTGTAATATCACTTTGGAAATGTAGAATATGATAGGCAGGTGGAGGAGAACTTACATCTACTAATACCATTTCTTGTGTTCTTGGTATAAACACTTCAAAGTTGTTATTTGGGAAATCGTTTTGTCTTAATACCAATTCACTTTGTAATTCCGAATTGAAATCTAACCATTTTTTATTTGAATATCCCAAGACATTAACTGTTTTGAATGATGGAATATCGATTAACGCTTGCTCTCTACTTATATCTCTACCTTTTATAAATGAAGATTTATTATTAAATGACCATTGCTCATTAATTTTATAATTAGCCGTAATATCAATTCCAAACAAAACGGCGTTAGTTTGATTATTACTCCAAACTGGAAAAGCGCCACGAATGGTTTGTTCTGTTCCTATAGGTTCAATAAAAAGATAGTCGCTAATATGATTATAAAAGGCTTCAAGATTTATTGAAAAAGATTTTTTATTATACTGATATGTCCCAGAAACTCTATTAGAAGTTTCTTTTTTAATGCGTAAATCTCCTAATTCAATTCTTGCTGCTGAGTGGTGTAATCCATCACTAAATAATTCAGAAGGATTTGGAGCTCTATTAGATAATCCATAATTAAAAATAAAAGTATTATATGCATCTGCTTTATATGACATTCCAGTAGAAGCAGATATATTATGATAGTTAAAAATAGGATTAGTAAGTAATTGTGAACCTAAATCTTCTATAACAATATTCCCAAAATCTTGGTCATATCCACGTTCTATCCAACGACTGGTTTGATAGAATTTTTTAGCATCAATACGATTAAAATCATAACGAAAGCCATAATCCAAACTAATTTTATCATTTAATCTCATCCCTGAAATAACAAAAACACCTAAATCATATTTATAATAATCTGGTATTATTCGTCTTACACCAGTATCAGGATTTGCAAAATTATTTTGATACGCAGCGCTAACTCCAAATTCATTGGTAGTATTACTTTTAGAATCTAATTTCAAACGTGTTCTAATAGAATGTGTTTTTAAAGTTAGGTCTATGGCTGCTTTGTCTCTGTCATTACCAACACGGATATCGTATTCAAAACGTTGATTATTTTGAAAATCATATTGTAATTCGACGCGTCCAAATTTTTTAAAACGTTTGTAAAAATCAGCCTTTATGATTTGATGGGTTACATCTTGGCGAGGTGAGTTGATATCGTAACTAAAACCTTCAACCACTAAAGGTTGTTGACTATTAATAGCGTTAACTAAATCTTCAATATTTCCAATATGAGAAGCTCTTAAAATGGCAATTTTATTATTTAAGTAACTATAAAATACATTAAAACCTTGTTCAAATTTTTTAAATCCTGTATTGATTGAAAAGCCTGAAGATTTTAAACCAGTATTGGTTAAATTATAATTTGGCGTTTCAAAATCACCAAAACGTTTTATAGATGCTTGTCCATTAATATACCAACCTTTTTGATAGGTTTTTGTTAATGAAGAATTTAAACTATAACCATTACTATTGCTTTGACCATTAATAATTGTATTTCCGTAAAGTGAATCAATTAAACTAATATTAGATGGTTTTAATACAATAACACCTCCAATAGCATCGCCTCCAAAAGCCAATGCATTAGCCCCTTTTATTACATTAATGCTTCCTGCAGTATTTAAGTCAATATTTGGAGCATGCTCAATGCCCCATTCTTGGTCTTGTAAACGAACCCCGTTGGTCATTACTATAATTCTACTACTATGCAAGCCATTAATTACAGGTTTAACAATAGAGTTTCCTGTATTTATAGAAGATACACCGCTAATTTGTTTTAAAGCGTCTCCAAGACTAAAAGCACTATAACGTTCAATATCTTCACTTTTAAGAAGTATTTCTTGAGATGTATTAGTTAATTTATTGTTTGAAGTTCCTTCAACTTTAACTTCACTCAGTTCCTCAAAATGATGTTCTAAATTAATTTCAAAAAACGTATCACCACTAATTAGAATGTTCAAACGTTTAGTTTCACATCCTAAATGTGAGACAACAATAGTTAATTTACCATCACATAGGTTATCAATTGAAAATTTCCCATTGATATCAGAGGTAGTATATTTATCAAGATTTTCAATATAAATAGCAGCAGCTACAATAGGTGTTCCATCGTGAAAATCATGAACTTCTCCAAAAAATTTTGAAGTGCAATTTTGACTGTTAGCTAGATTTAATATTGTACAAGCTAAAATCAATACATAGTATTTCATTTTATAGATTTTTAGTTTAAATAATAAATTATTTTAAACTAAAAATGGAGGTCCGCGAAGAGAAAACGATAATTGCCGATGATTATAAAAAAAATTATATGTTAAAAATGAAATTTTGTTATGTGAAATTTGCGGGTTATACTTTTTAAGATTGGTGGAAAAAAAATAGTGGTTATTAATTTGAAATTTATGAAAATCACAATCTAAATCAACTTTATGAATATGTGTTGTTGTACTACCTTTACATATTTCATGTTTCTGATGAGCATAAATATGATTGAGTTTAACAACACTTGGAACAATCAATATTGATACTAACAAAACTGTTAGTATTTTAAAACAAATATGTTCCTTCAATCGATTCATTAATCTAAAAAGCGTTTTAATCCCAACCTTATAAGCATCTTTTTTTCAAAATTCCAGAAAAATTTATATTGTCCAAACATCCAACCAAAAAAAACTAGCATAAACTGATACATAAAAAAAAGTAAAATTATGCGTATAATCCAATAACTTATTGTTCCAAAGTTTTCGGAGGTAATATTTAGGAAACTTAAAATAGGTTTACCTATTAAAGATGCAAAAGAACCAGTTAAAGAAAACACTAATAATATGACAATAATTTGCCAGTTATTTTCAATGCCCCAACGTTCTTTTAATTTTTCCAAAATTGCAATTTTATGCAAAAATAATGAAAAAGTATTTAAATTCTAGGCAACAGTTGAGTTAACCTTTCATTATATGTTAATTGAAAATAAATAAAGTAATTGTAAAGTTTGTAATTAACATCGTATCCATAATCGATACCCGTTTGATAATCAATTTGTAATTCATATAAAGTAGGGTCAAATTTTAGTGGTTGTAAAACCCTTTGATTCCATGCAACAACATATTGATAATTTCGCATTTCTAAAAATTGTTGAGAATAATATCCTTCTGGTCGTGCTGTACTCATTAACCAATAATTAAAGCCTGGTTCAATTATAATTATTTCGTATTCTAAATCATCATTTGCAATGGTAACCGTATCATTTTGTTTTATGTTTGCCAGCTTTTCATCTTCTTTGTTTGATGTGGTTTTTGATGTTTTGCAATTAAAAACTAGTACAGAAATTAGTAAGGTGTAAAAAATATTTTTCATAGTGTTTAAGTTTATTTATACTTCAAAAGTAGGACACATTCTGAGCTTAGAATAATTATAATGAGTGTATGCTACTTTTAAGTGAGTAAACTTTACTTATTAAAGTTACGAAAATCATTACTTAAAATTTTGGTTTTTAATTGATTTAACAAAAAAGAGCTAAGCTGTGGGCTTAACTCTTTGATATATTGAGAAAGTAAATAATTATTTTCCAAATAAACCGCCTAATAAACCACCAAGGCCACCTTTCTTTTTATTGCCTCCTAACACCATTCCTGCTACGTCATCAATTACACTTCCGTCTCCATCAGCATCTAAAATTGATTCTAAAAAGCTTTGCTCATTTTTGGCTGAACTGCCACCTAGAAGACCTCCAAGTAAACTTTCAATACCACCTGAGTTACTTACGTTTTGTTGTTTAGCTTGGTTACCTAAAATCCCCATTAAAATAGGAGCTGCTACTTTTAGTATTTGAGCAACAGAACCTGCATCCATTCCGGATTTTACACCTAGAGTATTTGCTACATTTTGTTGTTTGTTTCCTAAAACATGACCTAATATTTTTTCACCATCATTTAAAACATTTGAATCTACACCGCCACCAAATAAACCTCCTAAATTGTCAAGTATACTTCCATCATGTTTGCTGCTTAAAGCTCCTAACAATCCTTCTGCACCTTGAGGCGTAGATGCGTTACGTTTCATAGCTTGCATTAAAACGGGTAGAGCCATTGTTAAAACATCCTGTGTTTTATTTTGTGGTTGATTGGTTTGACCTGCAACGCCACTAATAATAGTTTTTCCAAGGTCACTGTTTAATAAATCTAAAATTCCAGACATGATTTTGTATTTTAATTTTTAAAATGATTAATAATTAGGATTTCAATGTACAAAAAAAGTCCTAACGTTTATAGTTAGGACTCAAATATTACATTTAGGTCACATTTATTATTAGGTTATCCTAAAATACTAATTATTTGTGATGCTAATTCAGTCCCAATTCTATCTTGAGCTTCATTAGTTGCAGCACCAGTATGTGGAGTTAATGAAAGGGCTGGATTCATTAATAAAGGCATTTCTGGTTTTGGTTCATTTTCAAAAACATCTAGTGCAGCTCCTGCTACTTTGCCTTTTTCAATAGCTTTTACTAGTGCCACTTCGTTAACTACTCCGCCACGAGCGGCATTAGCTATAATAACGCCATCTTTCATGATGTTAAATTCTGCTTCATCAATAACATATTCTTTTTGAGCGGGTACATGAAGTGTTATAAAGTCTGACTGTTTTAAAACGTCTTCTTTCGAAATCGTTTTAATTTCAAAATTAACTTTTTGTCCATCAAAAAAGTCTAACTCTAAATTAACTTTTTCTAAAAACGGATCGAATGCTATTACTTTCATCCCGGCTCCTAAAGCTACTTTAGCTGTAGCTTGACCTATTCGACCAAAACCTAAAACTCCTAAAGTTTTACCTTTCAATTCAATACCTTTTGAGTACGCTTTCTTTAATTTACCAAAATTAGTATCTCCTTCTAAAGGCATATCTCTGTTAGAATTATGTAAAAAACGAGCTAGTCCATAAAAATGACCAAAAACTAATTCTGCAACTGAATGTGATGAAGAAGCTGGCGTGTTTATTACATGTAAACCTTTTTCACGAGCATATTCCACATCAATATTATCCATGCCAACACCACCACGGCCTATGATTTTCAGGCCTGGGCAAGCATCAATTAAATCCTTACGCACCGTGGTTGCACTTCTTACTAATAAAACTACTATGTTTTTTTCGTTTATATAATTGATTAATTGTTCTTGAGCTACCGTTGTAGTTATTACTTCATATCCGCCTTTTTCAAGTGCTTCAATACCGCTTTTTGAAATTCCGTCGTTTGCTAATACTTTCATTTTTTTATTTAAAAGTTAAAAGTTAAAAGTTAAAAGTTAAAAGTTATTTGAATACTTAAAAGTTCAACTTGTAATTAATTTTTTTATTTTTAAAAATTTTAGTAAGTATTTTAAAATGAAACTACTTACTAAAAACTATTTTATGCTTTACTTTCTAATTCACTCATAACTTCAACTAATACTTTTACACTATCAATTGGTAAAGCATTATACATTGAGGCTCTATATCCACCAACACTTCTATGACCATTCACGCCGCTAATACCAGCCTCTTTTAACATAGTCTCAAAAGTATCTTTTAAATTATCATTTACTAAGTTAAAAGTAGCATTCATGTGAGAACGATCTTCTTTCATAGCGAAACCTTTAAATAATGGGTTTAAATCAATTTCAGAATACATTAATCTCGCTTTTTTTTCGTTTTCTTTTTCAATTCCAGCTATCCCTCCAACGCTTTTTAACCATTCTAATGTTAACATAGACGTATAAACTGCAAAAACAGGAGGTGTATTGTACATGCTTCCTTGTTTAATGTGTGACTTATAATCCATTATAGAAGGTATTTTTCTAGATACTTTACCTAAAATATCTTCTTTAACAACTACTAAGGTAGTTCCTGCAGGTCCCATATTTTTTTGTGCTCCAGCATATATTAAATCAAATTTTGAGAAGTCTAAAACTCTAGAAAAAATATCACTACTCATATCACAAACCATAGGAATAGGTGAGTTTGGAAAAGATTTAATTTGAGTTCCAAAAATTGTATTGTTAGAAGTACAGTGAAAATAATCGTAATTTTCTGGTATATCAAAACCTTTTGGAATGTAATTAAAATTAGCTTCTTCTGAAGATGCTACTTCATAAATGTCATCTAAAAGTTTAGCTTCACTAATAGCTTTTTGACTCCATGCTCCTGTATTTAAATAGCCTGCTCTTTTTTCGAGAAGATTCATTGCAACCATTAAAAACTGTGCGCTAGCTCCGCCTTGTAAAAACAAAGCTTTATAGCCTTTGCCTTCTAAACCTAAAAGTTCTAAGGCTAGTGCTCGAGCTTTTTCCATAACATCAACAAAAGGTTTGCTTCTGTGTGAAATTTCAATTAATGATAACCCACTGTTATCAAAATCTATAATAGCTTCTGAAGCTTTAAGTAAAACTTCTTGTGGTAAAATACTTGGTCCTGCACTAAAGTTGTGTTTCTTCATTTTATGATGTGAAATTTAAAGATGTAAAGTTCCTAATTAATTGGTTATTTCATATTGAAAATTCAATAATTTTTTCATCAAATTGCTAACAAAAATTCAACAGAATCGACACTATCCGCATAATCCCAAAGTTTCGGTTTTTGGGTAGAGCCAAATGTAATTTCGTTTTCTAAGAATCCTTTAGAGACAATACACTGAATTTGTTCTTTTTCAGTTTTTAATTTTTCTTTTAACTGGTTTTTATCTTCATAATATTCATAAAACAAAGTGGCTATGGGAGAGGCATAGCTTTTATCTTCTTTAATCATAAAAAAACCATTTTCAAGCATATCAAATTCGCTCATTAAGTAAACAGCTTTGTTGTAATCGTAATTATTGGCATATTTAGCTTTATTAATTATTGGATGCCAGTGGTACATAGCCTCAAAAAAAGTATCAAATTTGTAATCTTTGGGAACAAATATTTTTGAAACGTTTCTGCAACCTAGTCCGTAATATCTAAAAATATCTTCTGAGAGTGTTTTTAATTCTTCGTGAGTTTCGTCGCCATTTAAAACAGCTACAGAGTTTCTGTTATTTCTAATAATGGAAGGTTTATCTTTAAAATAATACTCAAAATAACGAGCGGTATTGTTGCTGCCAGTTGCAATAATAGCATCAAAATTTTCTAATTTATTTTCTGTAAAAGTTATAATTCTTTTAAAAGTAGGCTCAACAAATTCTAAATATTTAGCTAAATAAGGAAGTAAATGTTTATCATTTGAAGATTGCTTTACAATAACGTGGTGACCAGTAATCAACACAGTTAAAAAATCATGAAAGCCAACTAAAGGAATGTTCCCAGCCATTATAATAGCTACTTTTTTAGGGCTTATTGCATTAATATTATAAGATTGAAGCCATGAGATTAAATTTTCTTTTTTTAAAGAATCACTCCATCCTTTTAAAGCAAAGGTTATGTTTTCTTTAGTAAACCAACCATTATGTTCTTCAGCAAGTTTTATTTGGTGTTTAAAGCCGTCATAGAAAGTGTCGTTGTGTTCAATATTATTATTTTTCTGATAGACTTCGTTAGAAAATTGCTCTAAAAACTCTCCTAATTTTATAAAAGCGTTAATTCTTTGTTCTAATTGCATTCTAATTTGGTTATGAATGGTTTTGGCTTTATTTTTGCAATTGCAAAGTTAGAAAGAAAAAAATGCTATGGCAATTATAATAACAGACGAATGTATAAATTGTGGTGCTTGTGAACCTGAGTGCCCAAATACAGCAATATACGAAGGTGCCGATGATTGGCGCTATAAAGATGGTACTAGTTTAAATGGTACTGTAGTTTTAACAAATGGTACTGAAGTTGATGCAGATGAGGCACAAACACCAATAAGTGATGAGGTTTATTACATTGTGCCAGATAAATGTACGGAGTGTAAAGGTTTTCATGACGAGCCACAATGTGCTGCAGTTTGTCCTGTAGATTGTTGTGTGCCAGATGATAGTCATGTTGAAACCGAAGAGGAACTATTAGCTAAACAGCGTTTTATGCACCCTGATTGATAGTCGATAATCGACAGTAAAATATATGTAAACCCTGAGCGTAAGCTTGGGTTTTTTTTGGATAAGATTTTAATTCAATTCACTATCTGCAAAATAATCAACAGTTTTAAAAGCATATATTATTATGAAACTTAAACCGTATTTCGCCTTTTATTCATTATTATGTTTTGGTTTTATTTTTTTACAATCAAACCTATCTGCCAAAAATCCTAAGCCTCTATTGAAGATAAACTTTGATGATAATACTAATTCAAAAGAATTTAATGCTATTATTAATCTTAAAAACATTGAAATTGCTGAAGGAAAAGGTATTAATGGGTCAACTGGTATTAAAGCGAGCTATGTTGGTTTTGATAAAGGAAGTGAGCGCATGGTAAATAATATCCGGCTACCAGAATCATATAATGAGGCAACACTTAATTATGCTGTTGCTTTTGACGAAGATTTTCAATTTCCAAGAGGCGGAAAATTACATGGTCTCGCACCAGAAAAAAGAATTACAGGAGGAAAACCAATGCAAAAAGATGGATGGAGCGCACGTATTTGTTTCAAAAAAAATGGTGTTGTTACTTCCTATGTTTACCACCAAGATTTAAAAGGAAAATATGGGGAGGGTAAGCCATCTCCAAACTTTTATTTTAAAAAAGGACAGTATTATCAAATGGCTATTTACGTTAAAATTAATACGCCGGCTTTTGCTTCTAATGGTGAAGTCATTATTTACGCCAATGGAAAGGAAATATCCTCTTACAAAGGGTTGCAATTAAGAGCTGTCGAAGGGAAGGATACTGAAATTAACAATTTTCTTTTTTCAACCTTTCATGGAGGTAATTCCCCAGATTTTGCACCAAAAGACAATAATGGTAATTATACTACTGTTTACGCTTGGTTTGATAATTTTGAAGTTTATGAAGGCTTGTATGTTGTTTCGCGTGAAACTTAATTTTTAACAAAGTTTTCCAAATCTTTTTGATTTGGCTTTGTAAAAAAAAAGATAAAACAAAAAAGTTTTGCTAAGTACATAATCGGAATTCATTGCAATTCATTAACCTTCAGCTACTACCATACACAAAATCAATAAGCGTAACGCCAAAATCAATCATCACTTTTAAACGTTTTTATTTCCTGTAAAGGCTCTAAAGTTTCTTCGTTTTCCCAAATGGTATTTTGGTATTGACTTAATATGTTAATAGTAACTTTTTCCGCTTTCTGTAAATAAATAGAAAATGTGTGTTATTTTATCTTTTATTTTTACGAGTTCAAGAGAGTTAAAATCACCTTTATAGGTTTCGCTTTTTTAAATTTATTTCTTGATCTGTAGGTGTTAATTCTAAATCAAATTTTCTCAAAAACATATCATTTCCTTGACCAAATTTGCCTTCAGAGTATAATAGGTAATAACCATTTTCATCCTTCCCAACTATATCCAAAGGAATTTCTCTTTTTTCATTTTTAAAAACAGATCCAAAATCTACTTTAATATCATTTTGAGAAAAGCTAAAATTAAAAGATATGGTTATAAGAATAACAATAAAAAACTTGCTCATACAGATTGAAAATTTAAGATAAATCAAGAGATAAATATAAGATATCTATCAATTCAATAATTATATTTTAAGAATTTTTAATTCTCAATTTTAAGAGTCTTAGCTTTTTACTTGGCTTTAAAGTGTTTTTTTTTAATTTGATGGTTTCATGAGGTGTAATTAAGTTAAAAGCTAATTTAGTTAAGTATTAAATGATTAATTTTTTCATTAATTAATCTCATTATAAAACTTTAGGAGAGGTTATAAATTAAGATGGATACATAGTTAAGACAATTAAAATATGTTTCTTTATTGATGGTTTGAGTAAACTAAACTATTAAAGCTTTGAAATGTTACAAAAAATAATAAAGGAATTAATTACATTTGCACTCGCAAAAATAAAAGTAAATCATGAAAGCAGGCATCGTAGGATTACCAAACGTAGGAAAATCAACTTTATTTAATTGTTTGTCAAACGCTAAGGCGCAAAGCGCCAACTTTCCGTTTTGTACCATAGAGCCAAATATTGGTGTTGTAAACGTTCCAGATCCACGTTTAGAAAAGTTAGAATCGTTAGTTAATCCAGAGCGCGTTGTACCTGCAACGGTTGAAATAGTTGATATAGCTGGACTAGTAAAAGGAGCTAGTAAGGGTGAAGGTTTAGGTAACCAGTTTTTAGCAAATATTAGAGAAACTGATGCTATTTTACATGTATTGCGTTGTTTTGATAACGATAATATTGTGCATGTTGATGGTAATGTTAATCCTATTAGAGATAAAGAAACTATCGATATGGAATTACAACTTAAAGATCTTGAAACGGTTGATAAAAAACTTGATAAAGTAAAACGTGCAGCTAAAACAGGAAATAAAGAGGCTCAAAAAGAAGAGGCTATTTTGTTAAAAATTAAGTCGAGTTTAGAAGCAGGAATATCAATAAGAGCTCTTGATTTTACTGAAGAGGATTATATTGATTTTGTAAAACCCTCTCAATTTATAACAGAAAAACCTGTTATGTATGTTTGTAATGTTGATGAGGGATCAGCAGTTTCTGGTAATGCTTATGTAGAGCAAGTAAAAGATGCCGTTAAAGATGAAAATGCTGAGGTTTTAGTTTTAGCTGTAGGTACAGAGGCTGATATTAATGAGTTAGATGATTACGAAGAGCGTCAAATGTTTTTACAAGATATAGGATTAGATGAAGCTGGATCTGCAAAGTTAATTCGTGGCGCCTACAAATTATTAAATCAACAAACCTATTTCACAGCTGGTATTAAGGAAGTTAGAGCTTGGACAATTGATATTGGCGCTACTGCGCCACAAGCAGCTGGTGTAATTCATACGGATTTTGAAAAAGGTTTTATACGTGGTGAAGTTATCGCTTATGAAGATTATGTTACATACGGTAGCGAAGCTAAAGTTAAAGAAGCTGGTAAAATGCGAGTAGAAGGTAAAAATTATATTGTTAAAGATGGTGATGTGATGCACTTCTTGTTCAATGTATAATTACAGAAACCTATTTTAAACTTTTATTAACTTAGATCTAAAAACTTGTTTTGATTAAGCAATAAATATAGATTTTATCAAAATTCTTTAAAACATTCCAATGAAAAGTTTGTAGAAGCCAAAATTTCGGTTTAATCGAGTTAAATGAATAGTTGATTGTTAGGGTATTCACTTTGGTAATAAAGAGCAATTAACTTCAAAAATTACAGGATTTAAAAATCCAAATTATTTTGCATATGAAATAGTTTCCGGAGCTTTCAAATGTTTTAGTCATTAACATCATTTTCGTGAAAGCGAAAAGAAAACAATATTGAAAGATGTTTTTTACTTCTAATCTCCTTTTGGGGTTATAGGTAAATTAACTAATTGGTTATTCATAAAAACTTATATGATTAAGCTTTTGAAAACTAGAAACTCATTTTTGAAAAACCAAGCAGAGTCTTTAGTTTTAAAGAAAAAGGTATGAGGTTTAATTTCAAACCCATGTTCTCAACAAAATTGGATTTTATTGTTAATTACTTTACCATATTAAGGTTTTATTTTTTATAACGAAATGTTATATTAGCATCCATCTTAATTTCTCACAATTTTTATGTCTGAAGAAACCAAATATACTGAAGATAATATTCGTTCATTGGACTGGAAAGAGCATATCCGTATGCGACCAGGAATGTATATTGGTAAATTAGGAGATGGGTCTTCACCAGATGATGGTATTTATATACTTTTAAAAGAGGTTTTAGATAACTCAATAGATGAATTTGTTATGGGTGCTGGAAAAACCATTGAGATTTCCATTCAAGGCACTAAAGTAACGGTTAGAGATTATGGTCGTGGGATCCCTTTAGGTAAGGTTGTTGATGTAGTATCTAAAATGAATACTGGAGGGAAGTACGATTCTAAAGCTTTTAAAAAATCAGTTGGATTAAATGGTGTCGGTACCAAAGCGGTTAATGCTTTATCATCTTTTTTTAGAGTAGAATCTACTCGTGATAATAAAAGTGCTTCAGCAGAATTTGAACAAGGAAATTTAATTAATCAAGATTTACTTGATGATACTTCAAGAAGAAAAGGGACTAAGGTTTCTTTTATCCCCGATGAATTAATTTTTAAAAACTATAAATTTAGAAATGAGTATATAGTTAAAATGTTAAAAAACTATGTCTATTTAAACCCCGGTTTAACCATAGTTTTTAATGGAGAAAAATATTTCAGCGAAAATGGATTAAAGGATTTGTTAAGTGAAAACATTAATGAATCTGATAGGTTATACCCCATTATTCATTTGAGAGGAGATGATATCGAAATTGCATTAACGCATAGTAAATCTCAGTATAGTGAAGAGTACCATTCTTTTGTAAATGGACAAAATACAACACAGGGAGGTACGCATTTAAATGCATTTAGAGAGTCTTTTGTTAAAACAATACGAGAGTTTTATGGTAAGAATTACGATGCTTCCGATATTAGAAAATCTGTTGTAAGTGCTATAGCTATCAAAGTTATGGAGCCTGTATTTGAGAGTCAGACAAAAACCAAGCTAGGGTCAACTGATATGGGTGGTGATTATCCTACAGTTAGAACTTATATAAACGATTTTATTAAAACTTATCTAGATAATTATTTACATAAAAATCCAGAAACTGCAGAGAAAATTCAGAGAAAAATTATGCAAGCAGAACGCGAGCGTAAAGAATTATCAGGCATCAGAAAACTAGCAAAAGATAGGGCTAAAAAAGCGAGTTTACACAATAAAAAACTCCGGGATTGTCGAGTGCATTTTGGTGATACTAAAAATGAAAGAAATTTAGAGTCTACTTTGTTTATTACAGAGGGTGATTCTGCTTCAGGAAGTATCACAAAATCTCGCGATGTAAATACCCAAGCTGTTTTTAGTTTAAAAGGAAAGCCCTTAAATTGCTATGGATTAAGTAAAAAAATTGTTTACGAAAACGAAGAATTTAACCTTTTGCAAGCAGCCTTAAATATTGAAGAATCCATGGAGGATTTGCGTTATAACAATGTTGTTATAGCAACCGACGCCGATGTGGATGGGATGCATATTCGTTTATTATTAATAACCTTTTTTCTTCAATTTTTTCCAGAAGTTATAAAAGAAGGTCATTTATATATTTTACAAACACCACTTTTTAGAGTAAGAAATAAAAAAGAAACTATTTATTGTTATTCTGATGAAGAAAGACGAAATGCCATTGAAAAATTAAAACCAAAACCAGAAATAACAAGATTTAAAGGTCTTGGAGAGATTTCGCCCAATGAATTCAAACATTTTATTGGAGATAACATTCGATTAGATCCAGTTATGTTAGATGATGGTATGTCTATAGAAGATTTATTATCATTCTACATGGGTAAAAATACACCAACGCGTCAAGAATTTATTATTGATAATTTAAAAGTAGAATTAGATTTAATAAATGATAACTAAACTAAATCATATTAAACTAGAATGTTGTACAATAAAACAAATAAAGACCAAAAAAGGTCGTACGATCATTTGCATAGAAAAGCATTGAAAAAAAAAGTAAATAAACTTAAAAAAGAAAAAACATACCTTAACGGTAAGCCTAAAAATTAGAAGTTTTTAATGATAGAAGAAGAAAACGACGAATTAGCAAACGAACAAGATAATCCACAAGAAACTATTACTCGTGTAACGGGTATGTATAAAGATTGGTTTTTAGATTATGCGTCCTATGTGATTTTAGAGCGTGCCGTTCCAGCTATTGAAGATGGTTTTAAACCTGTTCAACGTCGTATTATGCATTCTATGAAAGATTTAGATGATGGTCGATACAATAAAGTGGCTAACATCGTAGGGCATACTATGCAATATCATCCCCATGGTGATGCGAGTATTGCAGATGCTATGGTTCAAATCGGGCAAAAAGATTTATTAATTGATACCCAAGGTAACTGGGGAAATATACTTACCGGGGATAGTGCAGCAGCATCACGTTATATCGAAGCACGTTTATCAAAATTTGCTTTGGATGTTGTTTACAATCCTAAAATTACAGAGTGGCAATCCAGTTATGATGGTCGCCGTAAAGAGCCTGTAAACCTTCCTGTGATGTTCCCTTTACTTTTAGCACAAGGAGGTGAAGGAATTGCAGTGGGGCTTTCTACAAAAATATTACCACATAATTTTATTGAACTTATTGATGCTTCAATCAAGCATTTACAAGGAAAGAGATTTACTATTTTACCAGATTTTCCTACTGGAGGAGAAGCAGATTTTTCAAACTATAATGACGGCTTACGCGGCGGAAGAGTTAGAGTTCGTGCTAAAATCTCGCAACTAGATAAAAACACACTTGTAATTACAGAGCTTCCTTTTGGAACCACAACATCATCTATTATAGATTCGATTTTGAAGGTTAACGAAAAGGGGAAAATTAAAATCAAGAAAATTGAAGATAATACAGCTGCTGAGGTAGAAATATTGATTCATTTACCATCTGGTTTATCACCTGATAAAACCATTGATGCCCTTTATGCTTTTACTAGTTGTGAGTCTTCCATATCTCCTTTAGGTTGTGTTATTGAGGATAATAAACCGCTTTTTGTTGGGGTGACCGAAATGTTACGTCGTTCAACTGATAATACGGTTCAACTTTTAAAACAAGAATTAGAAATAAGACTTGGTGAGTTTGAAGAACAATGGCATTTTGCTTCTTTAGAGCGTATTTTTATTGAAAACAGAATTTACCGCGATATTGAAGAAGAAGAAACTTGGGAAGGTGTAATTAGTGCTATTGATAAAGGTTTACAGCCTCATATCAAACATTTAAAACGCGCTATTACTGAAGAGGATATTGTTCGTTTAACAGAAATTAGAATCAAGCGTATTTCTAAATTTGATATTGATAAAGCACAACAAAAAATTGATGCTTTAGAAGATCAAATTGCAGAAGTAAAACATCATTTGGAGCATTTAATTGATTATGCAATAGCTTATTTTACAAGATTAAAAAAAGAATATGGTGTTGGTAGAGAGCGTAAAACTGAAATCAAAACCTTTGATGATGTAGATGCTACCAAAGTAGTAATTAGAAATACTAAGTTATACGTAAATAGAGAAGAGGGTTTTGTTGGAACTTCTCTTAAACGTGATGAATATGTTTGTGATTGTAGTGATATTGATGATATTATTGTATTTACAGCAGATGGAAAAATGATTATTACAAAAGTAGATGCTAAAACCTTTATTGGGAAAGATATTATTAATGTTGAAGTTTTTGATAAAAAAGATAATCGTACTATTTATAACATGATTTACCGTGATGGTAAAAGTGGCCCTTCATACATTAAGCGTTTTGCTGTTACAAGTATAACTCGTGATAAAGAATACGATTTAACTAACGGTAATAAAAATTCATCGATTTTGTATTTTTCAGCTAATCCAAATGGAGAAGCAGAAGTTGTTTCTGTTTTATTACGACAAGTTGGTAGTATAAAAAAACTAAAATGGGATATTGATTTTGCAGATATTCTTATAAAAGGGCGTGTATCAAAAGGTAACTTAGTTACTAAATATTCTATTAAACGTATAGAACTTAAAGAGAAGGGGGTTTCTACATTGAAACCCAGAAAAATCTGGTTTGATGATACTGTACAGCGTTTAAATGTTGATGGTAGAGGTGAATTAGTAGGTGAATTTAGAGGTGAAGATAAGTTGTTAATAATAAATCAGTCAGGAATTATTAAAACGGTAACACCTGAAGTTACTATGCATTTTGATGATGATATGATTGTTTTAGAAAAGTGGATTCCTAAAAAACCAATTTCTGCTATTTATTATCATGGTGAAAAAGATCTTTATTATGTAAAACGATTTTTAATAGAGCAAGAAGGAAAGGAAGAATCTTTTATTTCTGAACACCCAAGTTCGCAGTTAGAAATTGTTTCTACCGATTGGAAACCTATGGCAGAAATTGTTTTTGCAAAAGAGAGAGGTAAAGAGAGAAAAGATAATTTTGAAATTAACTTAGAAGAATTTATAACTATAAAAGGTATTTCTGCATTAGGAAATCAACTCACTAAAGAGAAGGTGAATCAAATTAATTTGTTAGATCCATTGCCGTATGAAGCACCTGAAGAAGTACATGCAGACGAGTTAGAAGTTACTGATGAAGAAGATTTATCAAAAATAGTAACTAATGATATTGATTTAAATACTACTGATGACAATGAATCAGATCCTGGTATAGATGGTGAAGGACAAATTAAATTGTTTTAAAGGTTATATTACTTTATTCTAAGTAACCAAACCCTTTCAAATCCTTTTTCTTTTTGTTTTGCTTTGGTTCGTTTTGAAGCAATGTCTTTATCATCATACCTGTCTACATAAACATAATTAAAGGCATCGTTTATATCTTTTTTGCCATATCTAGCATAAGAACCATTTTCTCTTAATCGCTTTATTTCTTGTTCAGCATTTTTGATTTGTTTGTAGCTTCCAAGAATAATATAATAACCAGGTTTTAAACGATTGTTAACAATATCAGTTGGTGCATCTTCTGTCATTACTGGAAATTTAATCAGCTCTTCTTGTACAGTATCTACTACTGCATTTGATATTTCATTATTTTCTGTATTAATGTCTTCAATAATAATCTCTGGTTCTTCTATAGCAATTATAGGCTCTTGTTTAATTTTTCTAATGCTATTAATTTTCTCGCTATTTCTTTTTACATTGGCTAACCATTCAGGTATTTCATTTTCTTTTGGTGATAAATCGACAGAAACTCCAACGGAATGGATATTATTAAAATTCTGAATTCCAATAGCATTTTCAAATGAATAACTTACTCTTATAAACTTTAAAAACCTGCCACTTAAAGCAGCGTTTATTGAATAATCATTTTTATATGAAAGCGCTAATTCATAATTTCCTTTATAATTTAAGCTCGTAACTCCCTCAAAAAAAGTTAAATCTGAATAGGCGTTATATCTAGCAATGGGGGTTAATCTGAAATTATCAGAAATTCTGAGTTTGTATGAAAGGTATGCCGTATAGCCTTGAGATGTTGTTAAAGGCGCTAAAGAAGCATTTAAAAGGTTGTTTTGTAAAGGATAATTATTTATAAAACCTCCAATTGTTAGATTAAAATTAGTGTAATGGAATCCTAATTTAAAAACACTATTTATGTCATTTTCTCTGGATGATCTATCTTCATTTAATCTATCAATACCTATGGAAGTACCTACGTTTAAATAATGAAATTCGTTTCCAAAATTAAATTTAACTCGGCTGCTAAAAAACATTTGAGAATAGCGAAATACTTGATAACTATGTCTGGAATAATCTACACCAAATGCAACATTATCAAAAGGTGATAATTGAGCTAATATATATTGTGAGGTGTTAGAAATATCAGTATCTGAAGCTTGAATGATACCAGTCATATTATATTCTCCATTTAATGAAAGGTATGAGGGGTCTTCCAAAAATCGATTGATTTGGTTTTGGCCATAGTAAACTAATCGCTGACTTAATATTGTTAATGTGTAAAATAAAAATATTACAACTAAAATAGTTTTTTTCATTGAATATGATTTTTTTATGAGTATCTCAATTATAATTTATATAATTTTTTTGATAAAAAAACTATTCTGAAATTTCAAGTTAATTTAAAATAGCTAACAAATCCAAGAAAAAACAATATTAATTATAATTAAAACACAAAAACCTAATTCAAATAGAAATTAAATTAGGTTTTATTAAGTTGTTTTTGAATTTTTTTAATAGCAGTTTCAATTGATTTTTCTGGTTCGATAATGTTATAAGCTCCCCAGAAAGTTGGGTCTGAAAAACCAGATGCTTTATCAGTCAATATAGTGTTAGGTCGTAATAATTCATTTTTAACATGAATTATCCTGCTGTCATTAATTTCCCAATCTGTGATAGCCATTTCACTATTCAGCGTGTAAGTGTTGTTAAATAGTTTCCCTTTCCAGTTAACCTTTAAACTTAGTGCAATATTGCTATATGCATAATGCCATTGTCCATTTTTAATTCTGTAATTAACTCGATATGTAGCTTCGGTTGGATAAACATCAACCTTTCTTGGTTTTTTTTTAACAAACATCTTACTAGTTAATTCTTTATTTGATACATTCAAGCTGTAAGTAGCATTTGTTAAAGCTAAAGTTTCTGAATCTATGTATAGTTTACCAAAATATAATGGTGTTATAACATTTTCTTTTTGTTCAAAATTTATAACATAAATTAACTTGTCATTAATTCGTGTAGATTTATCAAAACTAAATTTATATGCAGATATGTCTTCATTATTAAAAATATATTCTGGGTACTTAATTATGTCTGTGTATAAATTACTAAATGGACCACCCTGTAGTTTTAATGCTAGGGTATCTAATTTAGAATAATCTGTATTTTTTCTTGCTTTTATTAGTTCAATATTATCTTTTTTAAGACTATTATAAGATTGTTTATGAATTTTAACTATAGCCTCAGAGAGAGATGCATTTTTTTTTCTTTTTTTTATAGATTCTCTATAAAAAGCAGTCATTAAAGTGTTATTCTTGTTGTAAATTTCAGCTTTTTTTCTAAGCATTTCAACTATAAGCGCTTCTGCATCTTTATTTATGGTAGTAATACTAATTACATCTAATTCAGTTATTGCAGGTTCCAATTTTAAGATTTCATTATTTTTAAATTCTGAGATTTTTATCTCTTTTTTATGATAACCTAAATGCGATATCATGATGATACTTTCAAAAAAAAATTCCGGAATTTTTAATAGAAATTCACCTTCAGTATTTGTTACGGTACTAATATTAGAGCCCTTAATAACAATATCAGCAAATATTAAAGGGTTGTTAGTGTTAGAATCTATAACCTTACCTTCAAGTTCTTTAAATAAACCTTCAGTTTGAGATTCTACCTTAAATGATAGTAATAGTATATAGGAAAAAATTAATAATGTTTGTGTTATTTTTTTCATAACTTTTTTCTAGTTAAAATACTAAAAACTAGTCAAATAATCAAGCATATTTTAATTATAAAAGTTTTTTAACTTCTTTATAACATTTAGGTTTTAATGAAAATTAATATTAATTCTTTTTTTGAATTCTTAAATTTAAAAATTCAACAAATAACTTAATGCAATTAAATTTAGATCTTAATATTAATTTAAAAGAATTGAATATATCCAATAATGTTATAACAGCTATAGATATTGCTTCATTAAATAATTTAGAAATACTAGATTGCTCATCAAATCAATTGACTGATTTTGATGCTACATTAAATCCTAATTTACTGGAATTATATTGTCAATCCAATCTTTTTGTAAGCGATCAATTGAACATTCAAAATGGCAATAATCAAAATCTTAAAATATTCAATGCTTCCAATAATCCGATGTTGAGTTGTATTTTGGTGGATGATCCATTTACCGTAATTACAAATAATGGTGGGGTTTATGACGGTTGGTTTAAAGATGTTGCTGCAAATTATCAAACGATCTGTGAAGATGCGGATAATGATGGCGTTGCAAATGCAGATGATCAATGCCCAGGAACACCTTTTGGTGATAAAGTAGATTTGTTTGGGTGTACTATTTTGAATCTTCCTAATAATAACTTTACGGTATTAATTACCAGTGAAACATGTTTAAATAATAACGATGGGAAAATAAATATTAAAACGCTGGAGTATTATAACTATACTGCAACTATAACTAAAGAAGGTTTTAGTAAGGAATACCGTTTTACTAATGAAATTGATATTTTGAATTTGTTAGCAGGTACCTACAAAATGTGCATTACTATTGAAGAATGGCCAGATTATATCAATTGTTACGATGTAGTAATTAACCAACCAGAACCATTGGGTGTTTTAACCAATAAAAATCAAAGCGGTAAAGTTGTTTCTTTAAACATGACTGGCGGCTCGAATTATAATATTGAATTCAACGGACTTAAGTTTAACACATCAAAAAGTGAAATCACTTTAACCTTACAAGAAGGGAAAAATAGTTTAAAAGTTACTACCGATATAGAATGTCAAGGTACTTATGAAAAAGCCATTTTGATGTCTGATAAAATGTTTGTTTATCCAAACCCATTTCAAGAGAAAGTAAACTTGTATTTAGGTGATACAAGTTCAGAAAGCATTACAATAAATATGTATTCTTATTTGGGTCAACTTGTTTTTTCAAATACTTTAATAAATCAAAAAAATTATGAAGTGGAAATTGAGACAAGTTCATTAACTGAAGGAATTTATACCGTATCAGTTCAAACAGCTAATTCTTTTTCAACATTTAAAATCATAAAAAAATGAAACAGTTTTTAAATAGTCTTTGTTTGGCTTTTTTAGTTTTTGGATGCAGTAATTCTCCTGTAGATGTAATTCCTGGTGCAGAAAACCCTGATAATATAGAAATTGAAGGAACAGAAGGTGGTGTTAATTTATTTTTTCCCCAAGAAAATGCTCTATGTAATTTGGGTACAGATGTTACTCCAACTGAAAGTAATGTTTACTTTGAGTGGGAATCAAATGGCTCAAATACTTATAAAATTACAATTGAAAATTTATTTACTGGAAATATTATTCAACAAGAAACAGCAAATGATATTATTCCAGTTAGAATAGATAGAGCTACACCGTTTAAATGGTATGTAGAGTCAGTTAAAGGCTCAAAAAGCGATAGAAGTCCGACTTGGCAATTTTATAATGCGGGTCCTGGTGTTCAAAGTTATGCGCCTTTTCCAGCTGTAATTGTAGCTCCAAATATGGCTGAAACTTTATCAACAAGAAATTCAGTGACTTTACAATGGACAGGTAGTGATGTTGATAATGATATTGTTGGTTATGATGTTTATTTTGGTACACAACCAATACCAAATATTTTTGCTTCGGGTATTATCAATAACCAAGCTTCTGTTTCAGTAGCTTCAGGAAATATTTATTATTGGAGAATAATCACAAAAGATGTCTTAGGAAATACTTCAGAATCCGGTACTTTTCAATTTAAAGTGCAATAAAAAAACTCTTAACTTAATTTTTAGATTTCAAAAAATAGAATAGCTGTATATTTACATGATTTTTAATTAGAACATGCAGCAAAACTATATACCTTTCAATAAAACTGGTTATTTCTCATCTTTAATTGATGATTATTTATCTCAAAAATCGGAATTAAAACCATTTTATAACCGTTTTCCAAGTATTGAAAATTTTAAATTACAAATTGAAGAAAAAAGTGTTTCACATAGCGCGCAATCAAGAATAATTTTAACTAAGGTTCTAAAAAATCAATACAACACTATTGCAACGTCAGAATTAACTCTTCAAAATATTGAAAGTCTATCTTCTAGTAATACATTTACAATTACCACAGGGCATCAGCTAAATTTATTTACTGGTCCGTTATACTTTCTTTATAAAATAGTTTCAACAATAAATCTCTCAAAAGAATTAAAGACTGTTTATCCAGAATACAATTTCGTACCTGTTTATTGGATGGCGACAGAAGATCATGATTTTGATGAAATTAATTATTTCAATTTTAAAGGAAAAAAAGTGCATTGGAATAAAGTTTCCAATGGTGCAGTTGGAGAATTGTCTACAGAAGGTTTAGAGGCTGTTTTTAATTTGTTTTCTCAAGATTTAGGAGTTACTAAACATGCTGATTATTTAAAAAATCTTTTTAAAAATGCTTATTTACAACATCATAAATTAGCCGATGCAACTCGTTATTTAGCTAACGAATTATTTAAGGATTTTGGATTGGTAATAATTGATGCTAATAACACTGAACTAAAAAAACTATTTATTCCGTTTATAGAAAATGAATTAATAAATCAAACCTCTTTTGGGACCGTTTCAAAAACTAATAATCATCTAAATAATTTATCAACTACTTATAAAATTCAAGTTAATCCAAGAGAAATTAATTTATTCTATTTAAATCAAAATTTAAGGGAACGTATTGTTTATGAAGATGATGTTTATAAAGTTGTAAACACAAATATTACTTGGAAAAAGGAGGAAATCTTAAGTGAAGTTTCAAACTTTCCAAAACGGTTTTCACCAAACGTTATTATGCGGCCATTGTATCAAGAAGTTATTTTGCCCAATCTATGTTATATAGGTGGTGGCGGAGAATTGGCTTATTGGTTTCAATTAAAAGATTTTTTTGATAAAGTAGCAATACCTTTTCCAGTTTTATTATTGCGTAGTTCCGTATTAATTAAAACAGAAAGTCAGCATAAAAAACTTCAAAATTTAAAGATATCAACTGAAGATATTTTTTTAAAAAGAGATGCTCTTATTAATAAAAAAGTTAGAGAGATATCTAATATTGATATTGATTTTTATGAACAAAAAGAAACTTTAAAAAACCAGTTTGAATACTTGTATAAACTTGCAGAACAAACTGATAAATCCTTTCTTGGCGCTGTTAAAGCACAAGAAATTAAACAGATTAAGGGACTTGAAAATCTTGAAAAACGTTTACTAAAAGCACAAAAAAGTAAACTAGCAGACGAGGTTTTAATGATGACAGATATTCAAAATGAATTATTCCCTAACAATAGCTTACAAGAAAGAAATACCAATTTTTCTGAATTTTATTTAGAATATGGAGAACAATTGATTCCTAAGCTTATTGAAAATTTAAATCCTTTAGAAGGAGAATTTTCAATATTAACTTTATAAAATTTATGCACAAAATAGATATTGATTTAGTTGAGATGACTATGGATGTGATGAAATATGCCATCAATAGAATTTCTGAAACTAATCCTAAAATTGGTAAGCCTCTTAAAGAAGAAGACTTAAAAGCTTTAGTAGGCGAAACTATTACTACAGAAGGAATTGGAGGAGAAGTAGCTTTCAATTTATGGAAAGATCACTTGATGAAAGCTAATGTGTCTATAGACCATCCCAGACATTTAGCATTTGTTCCAGCATCACCAACAAGAGCAGCTATTATGTTTGATTTGGTAACATCAGCATCAAGTATTCATGGCGCTTATTGGATGGAAGGTGCTGGAGGTATTTTTTGCGAAAATGAAGCTATGCGTTGGATAGTTTCTTTAACAGGATTACCAGATGGGGCATTTGGGGTTTTTACAAGTGGTGGAACAGCTGCAAATCTTTCAGCTATTGTTACTGCTAGAGAATATTGGAGAAGTTTAAACAACCAAAATAAATTTGAAAAAGGTATAATAATAACTTCTGTTGGGTCACATTCATCTATAAAAGCGATGGCAAAAGTAGCCGATATAGATGTTTTATTAGTTGATATAGAAGATAGACTAGAAGCAACAATCTTAAAAGAATCTATTGATTTATTACCAGAAACCCAAAGAAAAAGGGTTTTTGCTGTTGTAGCAACTGCAGGTACAACTAATGCTGGAATAGTTGATGATTTAAAAGGTATATCTGAAATTTGTAAAAAAGAGCATTTGTGATTTCATGTTGATGCTGCTTATGGAGGTGGAGCTTTAGTAGCCGATTCTGTTCGCCATTTATTTAATGGCATTGAAAAAGCTGATAGTATCACTATAGATCCACATAAATGGATGTTTTCTCCATATGATTGTGGTGCTATTATTTATAAGAACCCAGAACTAGCTAAAAACGCACATTCTCAAGAAGGATCTTATTTAGATATTTTTAAAGATGAAGGCGCTCATGGTTTTAATCCTTCAGATTATCAAATTCAATTAACACGTCGAGTTAGAGGCTTACCTTTATGGTTTTCATTGGCTACACATGGAACAAATCGCTACAAAATAGCAGTAGAACGTGGTATAGAGTTGGCCAAGCTTGCAGGTGAAATGATAAATGAAATGCCTCATGTCGAATTAGTAAGAGAACCAAGTTTATCTTGTGTTTTATACAGGAGGATAGGATGGAAACCCAAAGATTATACCCATTGGACTTATGAGAATCATACCAAAGGTGTTGCTTTAGTAACACCTACAAAGTGGAAAACTGGTGATAATTTCGAAACTGTATCTCGTTTTTGTTTTATAAATCCAGACACTACAGAAGATGATATAAGATTGATTTTAAATTCTATGAATTAAAAATTTAAAAAAAACAGGACTCCTAATTCCTCATTATAAAATCAATTCCTATTTTTGCGCATGCAACACGACAAGGTATTAATTTTAGACTTCGGATCGCAATACACACAACTTATTGCGCGCAGAGTAAGAGAACTCAATATATACTCCGAAATACATCCATTTAATAAAATTCCCAATAATATTGAAGACTACAAAGCTGTAATCCTTTCAGGAAGTCCAAATTCAGTTAGAGGTGAAGATGCATTGCATCCTGATTTATCTCAAATCAGATATAAAAAACCCATGTTAGCAGTTTGTTATGGCGCACAATATTTAGCGCATTTCTCTGGTGGAGAGGTTGCTCCATCTAGTACACGAGAATATGGGCGTGCTAATTTATCATTTATAAAATCTAACGAAACGTTCTTTTTTAATATGAATAAAGGAAGTCAGGTTTGGATGAGTCATAGTGATACAATTAAACATTTACCAAAAAACGGTGTTTTATTAGCTAGTACTCATGATGTTGAAAATGCTGCTTTTAAGATTGAAGGCGAACAAACTTATGCTATTCAATTCCATCCAGAAGTATATCACTCAACCGATGGGAAACAACTTCTAAAAAACTTTTTAGTTGATATTGCTAGTTTAAATCAAGATTGGACACCGGATTCTTTTGTTGAAGAAACTGTTGATGCGATTAAAGCTAAAGTAGGTGATGATAAGGTCGTACTAGGTTTATCTGGTGGTGTTGATTCTACTGTTGCAGCGGTACTTTTAAACAAAGCAATCGGTAAAAATTTATATTGCATTTTTGTAAACAATGGTTTACTTCGTAAAAATGAATTTCAGAATGTATTAAGTCAATATGAAGGTATGGGGCTTAATGTAAAAGGGGTTGATGCATCAAGACGTTTTTTGGATGCTTTGGCAGGTATTGAAGATCCTGAGAAAAAACGAAAAGCCATAGGTAATGCATTTATTGAGGTTTTTGATGATGAAGCACATCAATTAACTGATGTTAAATGGTTAGCTCAAGGCACCATATATCCAGATGTTATTGAGAGTGTTTCTGCTACTGGCGGACCATCAGCAACTATTAAAAGTCATCATAATGTAGGTGGATTACCAGATTTTATGAAACTTAAAATTGTAGAACCGCTTCGTGCTATTTTTAAAGATGAAGTGAGACGTGTTGGTGCTACTTTAGGTATTGATCCTGAATTATTAGGACGTCATCCTTTTCCAGGTCCTGGTTTGGGTATTCGTATTTTAGGCGATATCACTGCTGAAAAAGTACGTATTCTTCAAGAAGTTGATGCTATTTTTATAAACGGTTTAAAGGAATGGGGTCTTTATGATAAAGTATGGCAAGCAGGTGCGATGCTACTTCCAGTAAACAGTGTTGGTGTTATGGGAGATGAGCGTACTTATGAAAAATGTGTTGCTTTAAGAGCTGTTGAAAGTACTGATGGTATGACAGCAGATTGGGTAAATTTACCTTATGAGTTTCTTCAAAAAACATCAAACGATATAATAAATAGAGTAAAAGGCGTTAATAGAGTAGTTTATGATATTAGTTCTAAACCACCTGCAACTATTGAATGGGAATAGTTGTGTCTTTTTAGAAAAGTAGGTGTCTAATATTTGATTGATATTTTTGGCATATTATATGCATTAAATAGAATATGGCGATTTTATTGTTATAAATTTAACAATGTATCATCTGCATAGTAATTATATGTCGTATATAAACTAATTAATATTGGTTTAGTTCAAAAAAAAGTAACGCATGAATAGATTTTTATTAGCATTAATTTTTGTATTAGCTATTGGTTTTTTTTCAGTACAAGCACAAAATTTCAGTACACATCAAGTTAAAAAAGGTGAAACAATTGAAGAAATTTCTAAACGTTATTATGTAACACTAGCAGATATTTATTCTTTAAATCCAGATGCGAAAAATGAGTTAAAACCAAATACTATTTTAATAATTCCTATTTCAAAATCTAAAAAACCAACAGTTACCATAAATAAAGAGTTAGTAGGTTTTGCAGAGCACGAAACAAAACGAAAAGAGACCTTATATAGCATTGCTAAAGCATATGGTGTTTCTGAGGATGATATAAAAAAACACAACACATTCTTATACGCAAATATTTTAAAAAAAGGAGATAATCTTAAAATACCAAAATTTAAAATTACTGAAGTTGTTGAAGAAAATAAATTAACAAAAGACTATACAGTTTTGCCAAAAGAAGGAAAATGGCGAGTTGCCTACAAATTTGGTATTACTGTAACTGAGTTAGATGCTCTAAACCCAGAAATAGAATCTGTTTTAAAAGAAGGACAAATTATTAAAGTACCTAATTTAGAAGCAGGATTAGAAAGAGAGGTTGATGAAAAGTATAGCTATTATAAAGTATTACCAAAAGAAGGATTTTATCGTTTAAAACTTAAACTAGGACTAGAGCAATCTGAGTTAGAAGCTTTGAATCCTGAATTAAAAGTAGACGGATTAAAAGACGATATGATTTTGAAAATCCCTTATGTTAATTTTGCAAACGATGTTTTTGTGCCAGAAACGGATAAAATTAATTTAATTGATAGTATCGCTAATTTTAGTAAAAAACATATAGCGGTTATGTTGCCTTTTAGGTTGAATAGAGTTGATTTTGATTCGATAACTGATACAAAAAATAGTATAAAAAAAGACCCCTATTTAAATGCATCTTTGGATTTTTATTCTGGCATTTTAATTGCAGTTGATTCACTAAAAAATCTGGGGATATCTTTAAAAGTTGATGTTTACGATACAAAATATCAAGTGAGCGAGGTGTCAAAAATAATAGATGACAATAATTTTGAAAAATTAGATGCTGTCATTGGACCATTAACTTCAGATGCTTTTGATAAGGTTTCATCAGATTTACGAGCTTTTAATGTGCCTGTGATTTCTCCGATTGGCACTAATTTAAAATTATATGACAATGTTTTTCAATCAAGACCATCTGATGATTTATTGAAAGATAAGATTATAGAATTTGTTAAAAAAGATAGTCTGAAAAGTAATATTGTAATTATTGCTGACAGTAAGACTATAGATGTAAGTAATGAACTTAAACTCCAGTTTAATTATGCTAAGCAAATTCATTCAAGAAAAAATAAAGAAGGGAAAGATGAATTTTTTCTAACC
The DNA here is from genome assembly GCF_982512915.1 of Flaviramulus sp. Classification (NCBI taxonomy): domain Bacteria; kingdom Pseudomonadati; phylum Bacteroidota; class Flavobacteriia; order Flavobacteriales; family Flavobacteriaceae; genus Flaviramulus; species Flaviramulus sp. The sequence goes on from NZ_CEWOCJ010000010.1 coordinate 92,080, forward strand.
AAAGAAGATATTCAAGAGGTTTTAAAACCAGGAAAAAATATTGTTTTTTTAGAAACAAAGAATGAAGGTTTTGCTTCTAACGTAACAAGTGTTTTAGCTTCTTTATTACAAAAAGAAAATATCCAATTGGAGAAAGAATCTATAGAAATCACATTGGTGACAACCAATATAAATGCTGCTTTTGAAGGCGACCAAATAAATAACACGCATTTATCAAAACTTAATTTCCATTTTGCTTCAACAACAAAAGATTATAGCGAAAATGAAAGTAATTCATTTGTAGAAAAATATAAACAAACTTATAATATTACTCCAAATAAAAGAGCTGTAAAAGGTTTTGATTTAACTATGGATGTGTTATTACGTATAGTATCGTCCGAGAATTTATACACTTCAGTAAAAAATGCACCTTTAACAGAGTATGTTGAAAACAAATTTGAGTATCAAAAAAAACTTTTTGGAGGTTATTATAATAACGCTGTTTATTTAGTTAAGTACGATAATTTAACAATTGTTGAAGTAAAACAGTAAGCTTTGAATCAGTAGCGTAATGTTTCATTAGTTTATTTGTGATTATTATTTCATATTTTTAAGTATTTTATAAAACTAAACGAAATGTAAGACTTTAGTTGAAATCGAATTGAAAAATTATCTCAATATAAATTGGTATACTAAAACTCATGCTTCCAGATAAAAGATTTCTAATAGATTTAGCACATACTAAAATGCCTTTTGGGAAATATAAAGATAGATATTTAATTGATTTACCTGAGTATTATGTGGTTTGGTATCATAATAAAGGTTTTCCTAAAGGAAAATTAGGTGATATGCTTAAACAGATTTATGAACTAAAATTAAATGGGCTGGAGGATTTAATTAGAAATATTAGAAAGCAATATCCCAATAATAGTTTTTAATTTTTTAGAATTTATTTCGATAAATTTTCTCACAAAGTTTAAGATTTAAATCAAAATGATAAAATTAGATGTACCTTTACGCATTAATTAGAAGGAGATTGAAAACATAAAGGTTTATAATCTCAAAAAGCCCCTAAGGGTCTTCATAAATACTTTATATGTCATTTCAATCTTTAGGCTTATCTGAAGCCTTGCTAAAAGCGATTAGCAAAAAAGGATACACAAACCCATCTCCAATTCAACAAAAAGCCATAACACCCATTTTACAAGGTAAAGATGTGCTGGCTTCTGCACAAACAGGCACTGGGAAAACAGCTGGTTTTACTTTGCCACTTTTACATATTTTATCTGAAAATCCAAAAGAAAAATACCGACCAATTCGTGCTTTAATTTTAACGCCTACTAGAGAACTTGCAGCACAAGTATATGCGAATGTTAAAGAGTATAGCGAATTTTTAAATTTACGTTCGGCTGTTATTTTTGGAGGTGTTAATCAAAAACCACAAGCTGCTACTATAAAACAAGGTATTGATGTTTTGGTTGCTACACCAGGTAGATTATTAGATTTGCAAAATCAAGGTTTGTTGTCCCTTAAACGCGTAGAGATTTTTGTTTTAGATGAGGCTGATAGAATGCTTGATATGGGTTTTTTGAGAGATATTGAACGGATTATAAAATCGATGCCTGAAAAGCGCCAAAATTTAATGTTTTCGGCAACTTTTTCAAAAGACATAAAAAAACTCGCTCATGGTATTTTAAATCAACCCGTACAAGTTGAGGCAACACCAGAAAACACAACAGTTGACGCTATCAGTCAAAAAGTTTATAGAGTTGCAAAAGGTTTAAAAACAGATTTAATTATCAAATTGATTTCTGATGGTAATTGGAAACAAGTATTAGTTTTTACTCGAACCAAGCATGGGGCGAATAAGCTTTGTGAAAAAATGAGTAAATCTGGGATTTCCTCAGCAGCTATACATGGTAATAAAAGTCAAGGTGCTAGAACAAAAGCTTTAGATGGCTTTAAAAACGGACGTGTACGTGTTTTAGTAGCCACCGATATAGCCGCGAGAGGTTTAGATATTCCATTATTACCTCATGTTATTAATTTTGAATTACCCAATATACCCGAAGATTATGTTCATAGAATTGGGAGAACTGGGAGAGCTGGTGCTGTTGGTGAAGCATTATCTTTAGTAAGTGCAGACGAAACAACATTTTTAAAAGATATTGAAAAGTTGATAGAAATGAAACTTCCTGTTGATATTATAGAAGGTTTTGAACCCGATCCAAATGCATCTACAGACCCAGTAAAACCAGGTCAGGGACGACAAAATAGAACTCCACGAAAAGCATCTAATAATTCTGGAAATTCAACACGAAATAACAAATCAAGAAGACCAAAACGCAATTAATAAATTTGTTAATGTATTCTCAACCAAACAACCTGTTACATGGTGTTAAGCTTGAACAAATCATAACTGATTTGGAAGTATATTACGGTTGGGGATATATGGGAACCATTGTAAAAATTAAATGTTTTACTGATAATCCATCTTTAAAATCTAGTTTGAAGTTTTTGCGTCGGACGCCTTGGGCTAGGACTAAAGTAGAAAACATGTATTTAAACATGCTTAAAAATAGAAAATAGTATTTTTGAAGTGTTCTTTTAATATTATTAAATAGGTTTTTTGCGTGTTTTAAGAGTTTAATTTCAAATACAAGCCAAATAGAAATATGCAAGGATTTTTGTAAGTAAGCTTGCAATAACAATTAATTTTAAGTGGTATTTTGAATAATTTTCTTTTCAGAATGTCATTGATAGATTTAATCCAAATTCTCTTCCATTATAAAAAGGCATTACAATTCCATTTGTATTTTCTTTATTTTTAAATATCGTTCTTTTTATCAAAGGATGAATCTTATATGCAATTTTTGTACTTAAAATTCCAATTCCAGCACCTGCTGCAACATCAGTTAGCCAATGTCTATTATTATACATTCGGAACATTCCTGTGCCTGTTGCCATCAAGTAACCTGCAACTCCGAACCAAATTGAAACATCTTTATATTCTTGATATAAAAATTCAGCTCCCATAAACGCTGTTGCAGTATGTCCAGATGGAAAAGAGTTTTTACTGGTAGCATCAGGTCTTTCAACATTTCCAGTTCCTTTTAAAATATTCACAGTTCCACCCATTATTATATAAGCAGTTCCTAAAATTATTGTTATATCCTTGAAATTGTTTTGTCCTTTAATTCCGATTGCATTTAATCCATATACGGAGAGAAAAGGAACATATTGAGAGAAATCATCTATTGTAAGTTTAGAATCGATATGCTCTGCTAATTCATTTTGAGTACTTTTATTTAATAATTTGATTGTATGATTTTCAAGACCAAAAACCCCATATCCGATTAAAACTGTTGGAATTATTAATGATTTGTATCTCAATCGAATATTGTTCTTGTTTATTAACGAGTCACTTGAAGTGTTTTGACCGTTAATTTTAAAAATATATAAAAATAAAAAAAGTAAGATTATTATTTTTCTCATTCGGTTTATTAATAATAACGCTTAACTACTTTATTAGAAATCGTCATAATTTTTTATGTTAAATGTTAAACGAATTTATATTTTTTTTCCGAAAAATTCAAGTTTTGAAATTTGTTAAAAAATAAAAACCACTTTGTTTTTACAAAGTGGTTTTTAAGTAAATAAATACTTTATTTAGTTTTAAGACTTAGCAGCCTTAACAATTATTTTTAATTCAATATCATCATTTATAAATTTATCTCCTAAATTATCAAAAAATGATTTAGAACCATATTTTACATTCCACTTAGAGCGATTAATTGTAAAAGTTTCACTTGTTAAAGTCACACTATCTCCTTCATTTGAAATAGATACTGGAAATGTAATATTATTTGTTGCATCTTTTAAGGTTAAGTTTCCAGATAACATCATGTTGCCATCAACCTCTTCAATACCAGTAATTTCAAAATTAGCAGTAGGATAAGCTTCTACGTCAAAAAAATCAGGACTCATTAAATGTCCAGCTAAATTGGCATTTCCTTCATCTTCAACAGGAATATCTATTACTTTTAAAGAAGCCATGTCTATAGCGAAGGTACCCCCAGAAATCATACCATCTGTAGTATTTAAAATTCCACTTTTAATATTAATTACGCCGTTGTGAGAACCAGTAGGTTTAAAACCTTTCCATTCAATAGTAGATACCTCTAAATCAGCATTAAAAGTAGCTTCTGAAATTGATGTTGTTACTTCTTCTGCTTCTGTAGTTGCTGCCTCTTGGGCTTTATCTTTGCAAGATAATACTGTTAGAGATAAGACTGAAATAAATAAAATACTTAAAAAATTACGTTTTATTATTAAAGATGTTTTTAGTTTTTTGTGTAAAAATAATTATTTTGTTTAATAAAAAGAAAAAAAATATAAACAAATTAATTATTCAAATATTTTAAATGACATTATGGCATTTTAATAATATTGGCAGTACTTTTGCCAATTGATTTTAGTATTGCAAAAATTTGATTTAGCGATGAGTAAAAAGGAAAAAAAAGAAGATATAGAAAACGAAGAAGTTGTGACTTCGCAAACTGAAACTACCGAGGTAGAAGAACAAACTGTTGAAGAAAAATTACAAAGCCAATTACAACAAGAAAAGGATAAGTTTTTAAGACTTTTTGCTGAGTTTGAAAATTATAAAAAACGTACTTCCAGAGAGCGTATTGAATTATTTTCGACTGCTAGTGAGGATGTAATGAAAACCTTATTACCTGTACTTGATGATTTTGAGCGAGCACTTAGTCATATAGACGAAGATAAAGAGGCAGAAGAATTAAGAAAAGGAGTTTTATTAATTTACCAAAAAATGGTAAATACTCTAGAGCTAAAAGGATTAAAATCAATCAAAACAGAAAAAGGTGATGTCTTTAATGCTGATGATCATGAGGCCATAACGCAAATACCAGCGCCAACTGAAGACATGAAAGGAAAAATTATTGATATTATCGAAAAGGGTTATAAATTAGGTGATAAAGTTATCCGATTCCCTAAAGTTGTTATCGGACAATAAATTCAAAGCATGGCAAAAAGAGATTATTACGAAATTTTAGGAATAAATAAGGGTGCGTCGGCTGCCGAAATAAAAAAAGCATATCGAAAAAAAGCAATAGAATTTCATCCTGATAAAAATCCTGACGATAAAACCGCTGAAGGTAAATTTAAAGAAGCTGCCGAGGCTTATGAGGTTTTGAGTGACGACAATAAAAAAGCACGTTACGATCAATTTGGTCATCAAGCTTTTGAGAATGGCGGCGGCGGATTTAATGGCGGTGGCATGAATATGGATGACATATTTAGTCAGTTTGGTGATATTTTTGGAGGTGGGGGCTTTGGTGGTGGTTTTTCAGGTTTTGGTGGTGGCGGTGGTCAGCGTCGTGTTAAGGGAAGCAACCTGCGTATTCGTGTAAAACTTACTTTAGAAGAAATTGCCAATGGTGTTGATAAAAAAGTAAAAGTAAAACGAAAAGTACAGGCAGCAGGTACAACCTACAAGACATGTTCTACCTGTAATGGTAGTGGACAAGTTACCCGAATTGCAAATACTATTTTAGGCCGTATGCAAACTTCATCACCATGTAATGTGTGTGGTGGTGCTGGACAAACGATTGATAAAAAATCTAATGACGCTGATGCGCAAGGTTTAATAATCTCAGAAGAAACGGTATCTATAAAAATACCTGCAGGTGTTGTTGATGGTATGCAGTTAAAAGTTTCTAGTAAAGGAAATGAAGCACCAGGTAATGGGATTTCAGGTGATTTAATAGTGGTGATTGAAGAAGAACAACACGAAAAATTACAACGCGAAGGAGATAACTTACATTATGATTTGTATGTAAGTTTTCCTGATGCTGTTTTAGGAACCTCTCAAGAAATTGATACTGTTACGGGTAAAGTTCGCATAAAAGTAGAAGCAGGTGTTCAATCTGGTAAAATATTACGCTTACGCGGTAAAGGAATTCCAAGTATCAATGGCTACGGAAAAGGTGATTTATTAGTACATGTGAATGTTTGGACTCCAAAAACCTTAAATAAAGAACAAAAAGAGTTTTTTGAAAACATGAAAGATGATGAGCATTTTTCTCCAAAACCTGAAAGTACAGACAAATCTTTCTTCGAAAAAGTCAAGGATATGTTTTCTTAATTAAAAATAATTTAAACATTTTTAGAAATTCCGTTAGATTACGGAATTTTTTTATTTATGGGGTAACTTATTTAATAGTTTTACTTTTATTATTAAAAAAAAAACTATATTTGACTATCACTATTTATTTAGTGATAATTTTTCTTTTTCATAGCAATTTTTTTCCCATCCTTAATTTATTAAGGGTGGGTTTTGTTTTTAAGACACTTCCTAATTAAAACCCCACAATAAACATAGTTAGTTTAACTATAATTTATAACAAATCTATTAAGCATCTCGCTTAACATTTAATATATTTACAAATAATAAGCTAATAAAAACACGAATGAGTAACTTACTTGAAGTTAATAGAGTTTCAAAAAATTTTGGCGATTTTAAAGCCCTAAATAATGTTTCTATTTCGGTTCCAAAAGGAAGTATATTTGGATTATTAGGTCCAAATGGCGCAGGAAAAACAACCCTAATTAGGGTTATTAATCAAATTACTATGCCAGATAGTGGAAGTGTTTTTTTGGACGGGGTTATATTAAACTCTAATCATATAAAAGATATTGGGTATTTGCCAGAAGAACGTGGTTTATATAAGTCTATGAAGGTTGGTGAACAAGCATTATATTTAGCGCAATTAAAAGGGTTGAGTAAAGCTGAAGCTAAAACGCGTTTAAAATATTGGTTTGAACGTTTAGAAATTGGTGATTGGTGGAATAAGAAAATACAGGAGCTTTCTAAAGGAATGGCTCAAAAAATACAGTTTGTTGTAACGGTTTTACATCAACCTAAATTATTAATTTTTGATGAGCCTTTTTCGGGCTTTGATCCAATTAATGCGAACCTTATTAAAGACGAAATTTTACGCTTGCGCGAAGATGGAGCAACCGTTATTTTTTCAACACATCGAATGGAGTCTGTTGAAGAATTATGTGATGACATCGCATTAATCCACAAATCAAATAAAATACTAGATGGCCGATTAATAGATGTGAAACGTCAATATAAAATTAACACATTTGAGGTTGGTATTCGTGCTAATGATAAACTGGCACTTCAAAAGGAATTGTCAGATAAATTTGAAGTTTCAGTTGCTAATTTTAAAACTTTGGAGGACGAGTTAAAGCTTAATATTAAGCTAAACAATAATAATCCAAACGATTTATTAAATTATTTAACCAATAAAGGTATGGTATCTCATTTTGTAGAATTGATACCAAGTGTTAACGATATATTTATTCAAACTGTAAAGAATAATTAATTTATGAATCATTTACCTCTTATTATAAAACGCGAATATTTAACGAAGGTTAAAAATAAATCATTCATAGTCATGACTATTTTAAGTCCTATGATTATGATTGTTTTAATATCCGTAGTGGCATATTTATCTCAATTAAATAATGATAAAGTTAGGACTATTACAGTTTTAGACGAATCTGAACTTGTAGAAAATACTTTTAAAAACTCAGAAAACACGAAGTATACTATCTTGCGAGATATATCTTTAGAAGATGCTAAAAAAATTGTAAAAGAAACGGCATCTTATGGCTTATTACACATTAATAAATCTAAAGATATTGAGGCCATTTCAAATGATATAAAATTTTTTTCGGAAGAATCGCCTTCTATTACACTGATATCAGATTTAGAAAGTCAGTTAGAAAAAAAACTTACCAATATTAAATTACAACAACAAGGTGTTGATGTAGCTATGATTAATGCTTCTAAAATAAGTATTGATATAGCTCAAGAAAGTTTTGATGGTGAAAAAACATCAAAAATTGATAGTGTTGTTAAACTCATTTTTGGTGGGATTGCAGGTTATTTGTTATTTATGTTTATCATTATTTATGGTAACATGATTATGAGAAGCGTGATTGAAGAAAAAACTAGTAGAATCATAGAGGTTATCATTTCATCCGTAAAGCCCATGCAACTGATGCTTGGTAAAATTATTGGTACCTCATTGGCGGGTATTACACAATTTGTAATTTGGATTATTTTAGGTGGTGTTTTAATGACGATTATTTCTTTAGTTTTTGGAATTGATGTGGCAGAAATGCAAACCCCACAACAAGAAGTTATGCAGCAAGCCATGGCAAATCCTGATGTAAATACAAAGGTTGAAAATTTAATTACAGCATTTTACAATTTGCCAATTACTAATTTAATTATAGCCTTTCTTTTATTCTTTATTAGTGGTTATTTATTGTATAGTTCGCTTTATGCAGCTATTGGTGCTGCGGTTGATAATGAGACCGATACTCAGCAATTTTTATTACCAATCATGTTACCTTTAATTTTAGCAGTTTATATTGGGTTATTTACAGTAATTGAGGATCCACATGGAACAGTTTCAACGGTTTTCTCATTTATTCCATTTACCTCACCTGTTGTTATGTTAATGCGAATTCCCTTTGGCGTTCCAATTTGGCAACAATTGGTATCATTATTATTATTAATAGGCACTTTTATATTTACAGTTTGGATAGCTGCCAAAATATATAGAGTCGGTATTTTAATGTATGGAAAAAAACCAACTTACAAAGAGCTAATTAAATGGATTAAATATTAAAATGAATCAAAAATTAGAAAAAATAGAAGAAGCTGTTTCAAAAAGTAACTTTTTGGAAAAAATTAAACATTTTCTTAATCTTCATATCGATTTTACAAATAAAATAAGTATTTCTTTACTTGATCTTATAGTTATTGCTACAGTAATTTTTGTTACAACAATTGTTTTGAGATTAATTTTAAGAATTATTACCAGAAATCTTCCAATAGATGATAAAAACAAGTTTAATGTAGTTTATGGGTATTTTAGATGGCTTATTTATTTAATTATACTGTTAATTACTTTGCACTCTGTAGGTGTTAATGTTACAGCAGTTTTTGCAGCATCCGCAGCCCTATTAATTGGTATTGGTTTAGCACTACAAACCTTGTTTCAAGATATATTTTCGGGGGTTTTTATTTTGATTGATCAATCAGTACATGTTGGTGATATTATCGAAATTGATGGTAAAGTTGGTAGAGTCGAGGAAATTAAATTAAGAACTACTAGAGCTGTTACTATTGATAATAAAGTTTTGGTAATTCCCAATCATTTATATTTAGAAAACAGTTTATATAACTGGACTCAAAACGGGACAACCACCAGAGAGTCTGTTGAAGTTGGAGTTGCTTATGGTAGTGATGTACAATTAGTTAAAAAATTATTATTACAAGCCGCTAGTTCGCATCCTGACGTATTTAGCGAGCCAGAACCATCAGTAATTTTTACAGAGTTTGGTGATAGTTCTTTAAATTTTAAACTTGTTTTTACTATTGATGACAGTTTTAAAGCGCAATTTCCTAAAAGTGATATTCGTTTTGAAATTGATAAATTGTTTAGAGAGAACAATGTTACAATTCCTTTCCCTCAAAGAGATATTCATATCATTCAAAAATAAAATATAAAGATGTCAAAAATATTAGTCATAGAAGACGAAGCAGCCATCAGGAGAGTACTAGTTAAAATTCTGTCAGAAGAAAATGAAGCGTATCAAGTTGAAGAAGCTGAAGATGGATTGGTGGGAATCGAAAAAATAAAAAATGACGACTATGATCTTATACTTTGTGATATTAAAATGCCAAAAATGGATGGTGTTGAGGTATTGGAAGCCGTTAAAAAGATAAAACCAGAAATCCCTATTGTTATGATTTCTGGCCATGGAGATTTAGATACAGCAGTAAATACCATGCGTTTAGGAGCTTTTGATTATATATCCAAACCACCAGATTTAAATCGATTATTAAACACGGTACGTAATGCTTTGGATAGAAAAGAATTGGTTGTTGAGAACAAAATTCTGAAGAAAAAAGTCAGCAAGAAGTACGAAATGATTGGGCATAGTCCTGCTATTTCCCAAATAAAAGATATTATTGATAAAGTTGCTCCAACTGATGCTAGAGTATTAATTACGGGACCTAACGGGACAGGCAAAGAGTTGGTTGCCCATTGGTTACATGAAAAAAGTGAACGAGCTAAAGGTCCAATGGTAGAGGTTAACTGTGCAGCAATTCCCTCAGAGTTAATAGAAAGCGAATTATTTGGTCATGTTAAAGGTGCTTTTACTAGTGCCGCTAAAGATAGAGCTGGTAAATTTGAAGCAGCCAACAGCGGTACTATTTTCCTTGATGAAATTGGCGATATGAGTTTGCCTGCACAAGCAAAAGTACTTAGAGCTTTGCAAGAAAGTAGAATACAACGCGTTGGTAGTGATAAGGATATAAAAGTAGATGTTAGAATTGTAGCAGCAACAAATAAAAATCTTCAAAAGGAAATTGAAGATGGTAAGTTTCGAGAAGATTTATATCACAGGCTTGCAGTAATTTTAATAAAAGTGCCTTCTTTAAATGAAAGAAGAGATGATATTCCTCTTTTAATAAATCATTTTTCTGAAAAAATTTCAGAAGAACAGGGTACTACAAAAAAAACTTTTTCAGATAAGGCTGTAAAATTGCTTCAAGAATATGATTGGACTGGAAATATTCGAGAACTCCGAAATGTTATTGAACGTTTAATTATTTTAGGAGGCAATGAAGTAAGTGAGCAAGATGTTAAATTGTTTGCTTCAAAATAAATTTTTAAAACCTATTTATAATGACAGAAGATAAATACAAAGTAACTTCAAAGATCTCCTTAAAAAATTCTGAAACCAAAATTGTTATAGAAAACGCAGAAAAAGAGTTAAAAAAAATAAGTAAAAAACTAGGCGATATTCAAAATACCATGTACGCCCATAATAAATATGCGGTATTGGTTTGTTTACAAGGTATGGATACTTCTGGTAAAGATAGTTTGGTGCGTGAAGTTTTTAAAGAGTTTAATGCGCGTGGTGTAGATGTTCATAGTTTTAAAGTGCCAACCGAACTCGAGTTAAGCCACGATTATTTATGGCGCCATTACATTGCGCTACCAGAACGTGGTAAGTTTGGAGTTTTTAATAGAACACATTATGAAAATGTTTTAGTTACAAGAGTGCATCCTGGTTATATATTAGGAGAAAACATTCCAACACTAAATTGCATTGATGATATTGATGATGCTTTCTGGGATAAGCGTTTTGAGCAAATAAATAATTTTGAAAAGCATATTGCAGAAAATGGCACAATCATTTTCAAATTCTTTTTAAATCTATCAAAAGAAGAACAAAAAAATCGTTTGCTGCGTCGTTTAGAAAAGCAAGAAAAAAATTGGAAATTCTCACCCGGAGATTTGAAAGAACGTAAACTTTGGGATGCTTATCAAGATTGTTATGAAGATGCCATCAATAGAACCTCTCTCGTGCACGCACCATGGTATACCATTCCTGCTGATGATAAGCCAACAGCCAGATATTTGGTAGCAAAAATCATGTTTGATACTTTAAGTAAATACAGCGATATTAAAGAACCAGAACTAGATGATGACATTAAAGCTAATCTTGAGTTATATAAAAATCAACTAAATAGTGAATAGGTTTTGGGCGTTTTAAGACGCTTTCCGTTTTATCTTTTTATCGTACCTCAAAAAAGGATATCACTGCAATCGTTAACGCTATGGCGTCAAGTTTACTAACATCATTTTATTGTATAAATTCATTTAATATCACAACATAAAACATGAAAAAAATATTTTTAATTGCTTTAAGTTTTTCCTCACTATTAATATTTTCTCAAACTGATGAAGACGTTATAAAAACCATCTATAAACAATCACTAACAAATGGTAAAAGTTACGATTGGTTAAATTATTTATCCAATCAAATTGGAAGTAGGTTATCTGGCTCTTTAGGTGCAGAAAAAGCAGTTACCTACACCAAAGAAGAACTTGAAAAATTAGGGTTAGATAAAGTTTGGTTACAACCTGTGATGGTACCAAAATGGGTAAGAGGTGCTAAAGAGTTTGCCTATATTGAGAGCGCACCTGGTAAAACAACTACAGTAAATATTTGTGCTTTAGGAGGCTCTGTAGCTACACCAGCTTTAGGTATTAAAGCGCAAGTAGTTGAGGTTAAAAATTTTGAAGAACTTGAGGTTTTAGGTAAAGAAAATATAGAAGGTAAAATCGTGTTTTTTAATAGGCCCATGCAAGCCGATTTAATTCACACTTTTGAAGCCTATGGTGGTTGCGTAAATCAACGCGCTCAAGGTGCTGTTCAAGCTGCTAAATATGGAGCTATCGCGGTTATTGTGCGATCAATGAATTTAAGACTAGATGATTTTCCTCATACAGGTAATATGAATTATGGAGACTTGCCAGTTGAAAAACGTATTCCTTCAGCAGCCATCAGTACTAATGATGCCGAATTATTAAGTGCCATGTTAACTTTAAACAATAACATTAAATTTTATTTCAAACAAAATTGTAAACAACTTAAAGATGTAGAATCTCATAATGTGATTGGAGAAATAACAGGAAGCGAGTTCCCAAACGAATATATGGTAGTTGGAGGACATCTAGATTCTTGGGATTTAGGAGATGGATCTCATGATGATGGTGCAGGTGTTGTGCAATCTATGGATGTTTTAAGACTGTTAAAAGAGTCAGGAATTAAACCAAAGCGTAGCATAAGAGTGGTGCTTTTTATGAATGAAGAAAATGGTTTAAGAGGTGGTAGAAAATATGCTGAGGTAGCAAAACAAAAAGGAGAAAATCATGTGTTTGCTTTAGAAAGTGATTCGGGTGGCTTTACACCACGGGGATTTAGTTTTGATTGTACGGATGCTGTTTTTGAGCAAGTGTTAAGTTGGCAGTCGTTATTTAAACCATATCTTATTCATTATTTTGAAAAGGGAGGAAGTGGTGCTGATGTTGGACCATTAAAAACAGAGTCTAATGTTTTAGCGGGTTTGCGTCCAGATAGTCAACGCTATTTTGATCACCATCACGCTAGTAATGATACTTTTGATGCCATAAACAAAAGAGAATTAGAATTAGGTGCTGCTACCATGACAGCTTTGGTTTATTTATTTGATAAATATGGTGTCAATCCAATAACAAATTCTAAGAAAATTAAAAACTAGTTTTATGAAAAGTCTCTTCATTATAAGTCTCACATTTTTATCAATAACTATGAGTTCTCAAGATTTAAAAGATAATCAATTACCTTATTACGAAATACCAGAACAACCAGAGCGCTATACAGCAGGTACCGTAGCTTCAAGAATGATGGATGGTTTAGGTTTTCGATATTATTGGGCTACTGAAGGTTTAAAATCAAACGATTTAGAATTTAAAGCCAGCGAATCAGGACGTACAAGTGCAGAAACTATTGATCACATATTAGGCTTATCTAGTTTTATACTTAACAGTGTATCATCAGATAAAAGCAGAACTAATGAAGCACTTTTGTCTTTTGAAGAGAAACGTAAACAAACGCTTCTAAATATAAAGGAAGCTTCTGATATTTTACGAAATATGGATGATGTGTCTCAGTTTGATAATGATAAATTTCCTTTTTGGAATATTATCAATGGTCCTATTTCTGATGCACTTTGGCACTGTGGACAGGTTGTTATGTTAAGACGCGCTTCCGGTAATTCTTTTAACTCAAAAGTTAGCGTTTTTACAGGAACGGTGAGAGAATAGATTTAATTTTTTGTTTTGTATTTCTCTTTCTTCATTTTTATATAACCAGTAACTAACTTTACACCAAGTCTTGCAAACAAGATGATGGCTATTACCATTATAATATTAAAACTATTCATAGTAACAAGATAATGTTTATTTATTAATTTAATCTGGTAGATTTTTTTTAGTATATAAATTAACATACTCGTTTCCTGTGTCAACTATCTTAATAGTGTTGTGGAATCTTTTTTATTAAATATCGACAATAACAATTTATCTGATAATATATTTAATGTGTTTACCTGTTTTGTTTTTCAAGACGAGTTTTAGACGAATTT
>NZ_CEWOCJ010000011.1:0-99160 GCF_982512915.1 Flaviramulus sp.
CTAATCTGGCGGGTACTTATGTTATAACTTATAACGTAAGTGATAATGCTGGTAATACTGCTACTGAAATTAGCAGAACTGTGAATGTAATTCCGGATACAACAATTCCTGTTATATCTCTAAACGGTGCTGCTACTATTAACCTAAACGTTGGTGGAACCTACACAGAACTTGGCGCAACTGCTAATGATAATATTGATGGTGATATTTCATCTAATATCGTAATTGGTGGTGATGTTGTTAATACTAATCTGGCGGGTACTTATGTTATAACTTATAACGTAAGTGATAATGCTGGTAACCCTGCTAATGAAATTAATAGAATCGTGAATGTGATAAGTTTACCAACAGACGCAATTGTTCATGAAGGTTATTTTGAATCTGGTTGGGATGGCTGGATTGATGGTGGAAGTGATTGCGCTAGACTTTCAGGATCAAATTCTTATGAGGGTAATTTCTCAATTCAATTAAGAGATAATTCAGGTGTTGCTTCATCAATGACCTCGCCTTTATTTAATTTATCATTATTTAATGAGGTTGAATTTAGCTTTTACTTCTATGCTAATAGTATGGAAAATGGAGAAGATTTTTGGCTACAATATAATGATGGATCTGGATTTGTAACAATTGATACATGGGCGAGAGGCTCTGATTTTAATAATAATACATTTGGAAATTTTGTTGTTACACTTAACAGTTCCCAATATAATTTATCTAGTAATGCTCAGTTTAGATTACTTTGTGATGCTTCTGGTAATAATGATCAAGTTTATATAGATCAAATTATTATTACAGGATTTGGAAGTAGCTCATATTTAGCTAAATCCACACCAATTATAAAACCTATAATAATAGATAATCCACAAAATGATATTTCTAATAATGTGCTTACTATATACCCTAACCCTGTTAAAGGAAATATACTAAATATTAAAACTTCTAAGGTTGGTAACTTAAATTACAGAATAATAAATATGTTTGGTCAATTAATAAAAACTGGAAATTCCTCCAAAATTATTATTGATAATATAGAAGCAGGAGTGTATTTTATAGAAGTACATGATGGTAATGAAATAATGACTAAAAAATTCATTAAAGAATAGAAAAAATTTACATAGTTACTAAAAAAGTCCTGAATGAAAATTCGGGACTTTTTTTTAAAAGAATGGGTAAATGTTATAATATTGTATTTCAACGAATTTATTTACTTTTTGTCGTTTTTTTGGTTATTTTATTTATATATTTGTTGAATAGTTATTAGTAGTCCCAGAACTAATAAACCTATTTATGAAAGCTAGTAAGTTACATACTTGGCTTACATTACTTTTAATTTGTAGTATACATTTCTCAAATAATGTGACTGCACAAGAAATTAAAGTTTTGGGCAATAATATTGAGATAATCGATAATGATAATTCTCCTTCAACTTTGGACTATACAGACTATGGTTCAGCTAACCTTGGTACTTTAATAACCAGAAATTATACTATTAGTAATACAGGAAGCTCTTCCCTAAATATATACAGTATTACTATTTCAAATACAACAGATTTTAATATAATTTCCACGATTCCAACATCTGTGAATGCAGGTAGTACTAAAATTTTAACTATCACTTTTAACTCATTTACTTTAGGTACAAAAAACGCAATAGTTACAATAAATAATAACGATAGTAATGAAAGTGTTTACAACTATACAATTAGTGCACGTGCAGAACAAAACTTTTTTGATAGTGATGGAGATGGTATATTAGATAATGTAGATATAGATGATGACAATGATGGTATTTCAGATTTTGATGAAGAGCTAGCTTGCAAAATTTCATCTATATCAACAACTTCAAAATATAAATATTTAAATGAAACATTTGGAGAAGGTAACCGAACTACTATTAATACAACTTATGATGCCATTACAACTTATTGTTATGAAAACGGAACTAGTACTAGTAATTCAGGAGCATGTCCAAGCTTGTCAAACATCAGTCTAAATGATGGAGAATATACTGTTTATTACAAAGCAGGAGATGGAGATGGCATAAACGACACCCCTAATGGAGAAGTAGCTTCTTGGGCTGACGCTTATTGGTACACAGGTGAAGATCACACTCCAGGCGATACCAATGGTAGAATGGCTATGTTTAATGCTTCATACGATCCCGGAACTTTTTATACTGCTACCATTATTGGGGCATTACCTAACATACCAATAACTTATAGTTTTTGGGTATTAAACTTAGACACAACAACGGCACCAGGAATTGCTACCAGATTAAGACCCAATATTTTAGTTCAATTTAGAGATGTTAATAATAATGTATTAGCTTCTATAACCACTGGAGATATCCCTCCCTCTATAAATGGAGATCCTGAAAATAGTTGGCATCAATTTACTGCAGATCTTACTTTTAATGTCAGTGAATTTTATGTATACTTCATAAACAATGAAGTTGGTGGCTCTGGAAACGATTTGGCAATAGACGATATTGTAATTTCTCAAACACTTTGTGATACAGACTCCGATGGGGTTGCTGATATTTTTGATTTAGACTCTGATAATGATGGAATCCCAGATGTTGTAGAGGTTGGTTTGGGTAATTATAGTGAAGGTACTGCAACATTAACTGGATGTACCTCGTGGGTTGACACCAATTATAATGGTATGCATGATTTAAGTGAAGGCCATTTAGTATTAGATTCTGATGGTGATGGAACTCCAAATTATTTAGATTTAGATTCTGATAATGACACTGTTTTTGATGTAGATGAATCTGGAGCTGGAAACACTTCAAACCCTAATTTTATAAATGGCGACGGAGATATCACTGGTGATGGTGTTGGAGACGGTTTAGATACAGATACGACTAGAGAAACTGATTTAGATTCTGATGGTGTTTTAGAATATTATACAGATGGAATTTTAGACTTATATGACTACTATGATGGTGTTACATTTAGCACCTCTTATGGAAACTCAAACCAAGGCTCAACTGGTACGGGATGGAATTACTATGTTAAAGACTCTGATAATGATGGAACTCCAGACTATTTAGATATAACATCAGATGGAACTAGATTTGATATCTCAAAAACATTGTATGCAAATTTAGATTTAAATAATGATGGCGTAATTGATGATACTTTAGATTCTGAAGGCGATGGTATTATTGATTTATTTGATACCAACGATAATGTATTTGGATCTCCTAGAGATTTAAGTGATAAATTTCAATTATATTTTGATGGAAGAAATGATTACGCAGACGATACTGAAATTTTAAGTGGTTTACAAAATACTAGCATAATGGGTTGGATAAAAATTGATCCTGAGTTATCAGTAAACAGTGTGGTGTTTGGGCAAACTAATCTTGAAATTAAAGTAGATACTACTGATGATGAACCTAGAGTATATGCAATTGCAAATGGTGTTTCAATTGCAAACAATACTGAAACACACCCTATAGTTGTAAATAAATGGTATCATTTAGCTGCGGTTTATGATGGTACAAATAATAGCTTAAAAATGTATTTAAATGGTGAAAATATTGCAAGTACTTCTTGTTTAAGTAGTGCCTTGGATACAAACAATCATGCTTTCACCATAGGGAAATCTGCAAATCCTTCTATTAACAATTCATATTTCAAAGGTTTTATAGATGAAGTGCGTGTTTTCAATAAATCACTTACTAGCAATGAGCTTCAAAAAATGGTTTATCAAGAAATAGAAAATAATTCTGGAATCATTAGAGGTACTATTATTCCTAAAGATATCTATGACTTTGATTATAATAACCAAATCTCTACACCATTAAATTGGTCATCTCTGTTAAGATATTATAGATTGGATAATTTCAATGATGATATAATAGATGACTTAACTTCTCCTAATGTTGATATTGAATCGGGTGCAAAAATTTATAATGTAAAAATAATTGAAGATCAAACAGCTCCACTTCCGCATGTAACAATAAACTCATGTAGTGGAAATTGGAATGATTATAACAATTGGGAAAACGGAAACACGCCTTCAGATTCTGATTATCTAATTGTAAATATTAAAGGTAATATTGAAACTAATACTAACATTTCTACTATTGGATTAATATTAGAAAATGGAAGTAAAATAGAAGTTAATGGAGATTCTGGTTTATTTAACTCCTGGTATACCAAGTTAGATGGAGATATTGATTTACAAGGCGAATCGCAATTTATACAAACTTTGGATAGCGAATTAGCATCAAATAGTTCTGGAACTCTAGAAAAAGACCAACAAGGTACAGCAGATACGTTTACATATAATTACTGGTCGTCTCCTGTAGGTAAATCAAATAATTCAACTAATAATAATAGTTATAAGTTACCAGATGTTATGCAAGATGTAACTTTTTTAACTTCTGGTTACAATGGAAAGGCATCCCCTCTCAGTATTGCTGATTATTGGATTTGGAAATTTAGTAATAAACAAAGTGACAATTATTCCCAATGGCAACATGTAAGAAGTACAGGCACTTTGCTAACAGGAGAAGGTTTTACAATGAAAGGTCCCGGAACCGGTTCAATAAGCTCGCTTCAAAATTATATTTTTAATGGAAAACCAAACAATGCAGATGTAAATTTAAATATTACAATAGGTAATGCTTATTTAATTGGAAATCCCTACCCATCAGCAATAGATGCGGAACAGTTTATATTAGATAATGGTTCAACGATTGCAGGAGATGGTGCAACAACAGGCATAATATATTTCTGGGATCATTGGGGAGGTGGTTCTCATATTTTAAAAGAATATCAGGGTGGTTATGCTACCTACTCTTTATCAGGGGGAGTTCCAGCAGCTTCATATGGTACAAATGATCCTGATGTATCTACTTGTGGGAGCCCTACTAAAATACCCGGACGCTATATTCCAATAGCTCAAGGTTTTTTTATAAATGCTGAAAATAGCGGTATTATAAAATTTAATAATGGCCAAAGAGTTTTCCAAGTAGAAGATAGTACTAATTCAGTTTTCACAAAAAATAGTATTAATAAAACTTCAAAAAATAACATAACTAATCCTGAAACTGATACTAGATTAAAACTAAGATTTGGTTTTAATTCTAACGGAACTATTTACAGACAATTATTATTAACTAAAGATAGTAGAGCTAGTTTAGATTATGATTGGGGATTTGACGCTAAAAACATTGACAACCAAATAGATGACATGTATTGGATGATCAACGAGGATAGATATATCATTCAAGGAGTAAACGAATTAAACGAACAAAGTATTTTTCCTGTTGGAATTCACACCAAAAGAAATGGTTTAAATAGTTTCTCAATAGATAAAATAGAAAATGCTCCTTCAAATTTAAATATTTATTTACATGACAAAGAATTGGGTATTTATCAGGATCTAAAAGAAAATAATTATGAAATTATAATTCCTGCTGGCACGTATTTAGATCGTTTTGAAATTACTTTTTCAAACGGACAGATTTTATCGAATAATGTTTTTGAAAACACATTATTTAAAACTCATTATTCAATAAAAAACAAAAGTATCATTATAAACAATCCTATTTCTAAACAAATTGAATCAGTTGAAATACTCAATATCCTTGGGCAATCATTGATTAAATTTCAAACAAATACAAATAAAACCTATTTAGAATATAATATTGGACAGATAAAAACTGGTAACTATATTTTAAAAATTAAAACCGAATTTGGTTTGATTTCTAAAAAAATATTGATTAAATAGTGAATTGGATTAAATTCATTTTAATTTTAATTCAAGACTTAAATTAGCTTTTTAATCTTTTTATCGTGTTTTTTTGCATTTCATCGTGTTTATTCAAAATAAAGTTGTATATTAGCTTAATGATTAAAAAAAAAATTGGAAAAATGACATAATAATAAAAAAACACCTACAAAATATTGTAAGTGCAATTAAAAAAAGTATTGAAAGATTATTAATTATTTGAGTTAGTCACTTTAAAATAAATACTCCAAATCTACGATACTATACAGGTCCTGAATTGACGTTCAGGACTTTTTTTATTTTATATGAAGAATTAAATCTTCCAATGAAACTTTAAACTGTTCACCTGTTATCATTTTTTTAAGTGAATAGGTATTTGAATTGATTTCCTCCTCGCCTACTAAAACTACAAATGGGATGTTACGCTTATTAGCATGATTCATTTGTTTTTTCATTTTAGCATTATCCGGATATAACTCTGCATTAATACCTTGAGTTCTTAGTACTTTAACAGCTTTTAAACAAAAAAGTGCTTCATTATCACCAAAATTTATAAAAAGTACATCAACATTTTTAGCTACAGTTTCAGGAAATAATCCTAACTCATCTAAAACTAAATAGATACGATCTAAACCAAAACTAATACCTACCCCACTCATATTTGGCATACCAAAAATACCCGTTAAATTGTCGTAACGACCACCACCACCAATAGAACCCATTTGTACAATTTTTGGCGCAGCTACTTCAAAAATAGCACCGGTATAATAATTTAATCCACGAGCAAGTGTAACATCTAGTTGAAAACTAGCAGTAGATAAACCCAATTCTGTAATGGCAGAATTTATAAAAGCCAATTCATCAATTCCCTTTTTTCCCTCTTCAGAAGTATATAAGATACTTTTTAAACTCTCTATTTGAGACTCAAAAGAACCAGACATAGTAAATAATGGTTGTAATTTTGAAATGCCTTCTTGTGTAATACCTTTAGTAAGCATTTCTTCTTTCACTTTCTCCTCGCCTATTTTATCTAACTTATCAAGTGCAACTGTAAAATCAATTAATTTATCAGAAGCTCCAATAACCTCGGCAATACCAGATAAAATCTTCCGATTATTTATTTTAATAGTAACACCTTTTAATTTTAAAGCAGAAAACACAACATCATATAATTGAATGAACTCGACTTCTTGCCATAACGAATCACTTCCAACAACATCTGCATCACATTGATAAAACTCTCTAAAACGACCTTTTTGTGGTCTGTCTGCACGCCAAACAGGTTGTATTTGGTAGCGTTTAAAAGGGTATTCTATGTCGTTTTGATATTGTACAACATAACGTGCAAAAGGCACTGTTAAATCATAGCGTAGGGCTTTTTCAGAGATACTAGCCGTAAGCTTATTCGAGTCTTTTTCTTTGTATGCTGATTCATTAGCCTTATTTAAATAATCCCCAGAATTTAAAATCTTAAAAATCAATCTATCTCCTTCATCACCATATTTTCCCATGAGAGTTTCAGAATTTTCAAAACTAGGTGTTTCGATAGGTTGAAATCCAAAACGCTCAAAAGCATCACGGATGGTGTTAACAATATAGTTTCGTTTAGCAACTTCTTCTGGATTAAAATCTCTTGTACCTTTTGGAATACTTGGTTTTTGGGCCATATTAACTTTCTGCGAAAGCAGGTGTATTTTAAATGATAGTTTAATAAATAATTCCACATTATACTAATACCAATATTGTTGCATGTTGTGGTAGGGCAAAAATAATAGTTTTTATTGGAAATGGATTCCTGCCCGGACAGGAAAGACAAAATTTAATTTATCAAAGTATCAAAATACTTAAATAAATCACCTTTAGTAATAACGGCACCTTGTTCAATCATTTTAAATTTATCTAAGTTTTTATCATCTGTGTATGCTTTATCAGCTTGTAAAAACTCAACACTTTCATCCATTAAATTTTCACGCAACCAATTATAACCTTCTGGTGTGGTTATATCAACATCATGTTTTACATTTATCACAATAGCTTGCATTTTATCTATATCCAAATGAAATAAATATAAGTGTTTTGGAGACATATGTTCTAAATATTCAGCCTTATTTAAAACCCCCTCCCATATTAAATCGCTAAAAACATCTAATTCCATTTCTGCAAGATCAGGCTTATTCACTTTTAGATTAGTCCACTCGTCATGAGTAATAGACTGTGTGGATAAAAAATTAATAAACTCTAGATGTAATTCATCAAACTGTTCTTTGGTAAGTCTTCTGTATTTCATTTTTACTTTTAAAATAAAATTAAATGTGAGATATTTATATTTAAAACTCTAAAATAAAAAAGCCTCAACAAAGTTGAGGCTTTTTTATATATAATGTAAGCTTAATTTGCTTGTGCAATAACCTCAAATTCTAAATCTACAGATACTTCTCTGTGTAAACGAACTACGGCTGTGTACTTTCCTAAGCGTTTAACAGTAGTAACTGTGATGAATTTTTTATCAATAGACTGACCTTCTTTTTCTAAAGCTTCAGCTATATCTATATTACTTACAGAACCAAATAATTTGTCACCTGTACCTACTTTAGCAGCAATTCTAACTTCTAAAGCTTTTAAAGCTTCAGCAATTTTGTTAGCATCGTCAACTATTTTCTTTTCTTTAAAAGCTCTTTGCTTTAAGTTTTCTGCTAATACTTTCTTTGCAGATACTGTAGCTAAAATAGCTTGTCCTTGAGGAATTAAAAAGTTTCTACCATAACCGTTCTTAACTGTTACAACATCGTCTTTAAATCCTAAATTTTCAACGTCTTGTTTTAATATAAGTTCCATTGTTATCGGTATTTTATTTTAATAAATCTGCTACGTAAGGCATTAAAGCTAAATGACGTGCTCTTTTAACAGCTACCGACACTTTCCTTTGATACTTTAAAGAAGTTCCTGTTAAACGTCTTGGTAAAATTTTACCTTGCTCGTTTACAAACTTTAATAAGAAGTCTGGATCTTTGTAATCGATATATTTAATACCCGATTTTTTGAAACGACAATACTTCTTAGTTTTGTTTGTATCAATATTTAATGGTGTTAAATATCTAATTTCACCATCTTTTTTTCCTTTTGATTGTTGCTCTATCGATGTAGACATAATTACGCTTTTACTTTAAGTTTTTCTCTTCTTCTTTCTGCCCAAGAAACGGCATGTTTGTCTAACGTTACAGTTAAATAACGCATAAAGCGTTCGTCACGTCTGAACTCTAATTCTAAAGTATTAATTACTTCACCTGATACAGTGTACTCAAATAAGTGATAAAATCCACTTTTCTTGTTTTGTATTGGGTAAGCTAATTTTTTTAGCCCCCAATCTTCTTTAGCTACCATCTTAGCTCCGTTAGAAACAAGAAAATCTTCGTATTTCTTTACTGTTTCCTTTATCTGATCTTCAGACAAAACGGGATTTAAGATGAAAACAGTTTCATAATGATTCATAAAAATCTATTTTATTGTTAAAAATTGGGTGCAAAATTAGTGAATACATATATATTATACAACATTTATTTCAATCATATTTTAAACTTGTGAAATTTGTTAATATCTCTTGAAAAATAATTGGCATGAATTTAGTTATAAATGCTACATTTACATTGTTAATAATCTCAGTTGATTTGTTAAAATTATGTTAAAATGAACATTTCAACGATGTTTTTTGGTTTTTACCCGAATTTTTTGTACTATTGTCGATATCTTAACCTAAATAATATAAAATGTTATGACTTTAAACTGTGTAGTAGTAGACGATTCAGCAATACAACGTCTCTCTATTGTTAAGTTAGTCGAGAATCACCCATCTCTTAACTTAATAGCAGAGTACAGTAGTGCTTTAGAAACTAAAAATGGTTTAAATACGCATCAAGTTGACTTAATCTTTTTAGACATTGAAATGCCAGTGCTAAATGGATTTGAACTTTTAGACGTATTAAACAACAAACCCCAAATTATTTTTGTAACCGGTAAAACTGAGTATGCTTTTAAAGCATTTAACTACGACGCTACCGATTACTTACATAAACCAATTACAAGAGAACGTTTTAACGTAGCTGTTGAAAAAGCTTTAGAACAACACAAATTGACTTTAGACTTTAACGAAGAAGAAGGTGAACACATCTTTGTAAAGAGTAATCTAAAAAAACGTAAAGTTTATATTAAAGACATTAAATGGATTGAAGCTCTTGGTGATTACGTAAAACTAGTTACAGAAGAAAATAGCTTAGTTGTACTTTCTACTATGAAATCTTTTGAATCTGAATTACCTGATGGTAAGTTTTTAAGAATTCATAAATCTTACATTGTAAATCTTGATAAAATAGACAGGTTTAATAGTAAAAATGTTGAAGTTGGTGCTTACGAAATTCCTTTAAGTAGAAATAAAAAGACACAACTTGTTGATGCTTTAAATAATATTTAAAGCTTAATATAAATAAACTTAAAAGTTATCGACATTTAAAATTACTTTAACCGACCGAAAATCTTTAATACTAGAGAAGCTGTTATTTACTTTAATAATAGCTTCTTTTGTTTTTGATAAGGATTGTTTTTTTGGGATTTTTACTAGAATATTTTTATGAAACTGATTTCTAATTCTTGCTATTGGTGGAGATTCTGGTCCCAGAATATAATCACCAAAAACACTTCTTAAAGATTTAGCAAACCAAATAGAAGCTAACTCTACCCTATTATAATCTTTATGTTTTAATGTAATTTTAATTTGTTTATAAATTGGCGGGTATTTATAATTATAACGATCATTCATTTGCTCGTTAAACATCTCTATATAATTGTTTGTAGAAACCTGCTGCAATATATTATGATGTGGATTATAAGTCTGTATTAATACTTTACCACGCTCTTCAGTCCGTCCTGCTCTACCAGAAACCTGTAACATGAGTTGAAAACTACGCTCGTGCGCCCTAAAATCAGGAAAATTAAGCATATTATCTGCATTCATAATCCCTACTAATTTCACATTCCTAAAATCTAAACCTTTAGTAAGCATTTGTGTTCCTACCAAAATATCTATTTCCTGCTGTTCTAAAGCTGTTATAATTTTTTCGTATCCATATTTACCCCTTGTGGTATCTAAATCCATTCTAGCTACCTTATAGTTTGGAAACAAAGCTTTCACCTCTTCTTCAATTTGCTCGGTCCCAAATCCTTTGTTGTCTAAATCTTGACTTCCACAGGCCATACAATCTTGTAACATAGCCATTACATAACTACAATAATGGCAACGTAATTGATTTCTATATTGATGATAAGTTAAACTTACATCGCAATTAGGACATTGCGGAGAATGCCCACAAGTTTTACATTCTACAATAGGTGAAAAACCGCGTCTATTTTGAAACAATATAATTTGATGCCCATCTTTTAAAGTTTCAGTCATTTCCTGAATAAGCCTGTCGCTAAAATGACCATTCATGCGCTTCTTTTTCAACTTATCTTTAATATCTACCAATTCAATATCTGGCATTAATACATCATTAAATCGATGTGTTAATTCAACAAAACCATACTTTTTCTGTTGGGCATTAAAATAGCTTTCCAAACTTGGAGTTGCAGAACCTAAAAGTGTTTTGGCAAGATGTATATTTGCCAAAACAATTGCCGTGTCTCTAGCATGATAACGTGGTGCGGGATCAAATTGTTTAAATGATTGCTCGTGCTCTTCATCAACAATAATTAATCCTAAATTATTAAATGGCAAAAAAATGGAAGAACGCGCGCCTAAAATTATTTGCGCTTTCGCGGAATTGTTTAAAACCTGATTCCAAACCTCAACACGCTCATGAGACGAATATTTAGAGTGAAAAACAGCAACTTGTTCACCAAAATAATCTTGAAGCCTACTTACTAATTGAGTAGTTAAAGCGATTTCGGGTAACAAATACAAAATCTGTTTCTTAATAAGTAAAGCTTCCTCTATTAGTTTTACATAAATTTCAGTTTTTCCTGAAGATGTAACCCCATGTAATAATGTAATATTTTGCGATTTAAAAGATGCTTTAATTTCAGACAATGCTGTTTTTTGATAGCTATTTAAATCTTTAGAATCTTCATTCTCTTCACCAGAATATTGAACGCGATCTGTTTGTATAAAATATTCTTCCAAAACACCTTTATCAATCAACGCTTTTATAATGGTTGAAGATGCATCAATTTCATTAGTTAAATCTGAAACCTTTACTGGCTTTTTTGTTATGGCTGAAATTGAAAATAGCGTTAATACAACTTCTTTTTGTTTATGAGCTCTTCCTAAATCTTCTAATAAATTTCTTAAAGATGCCTCAGAACTATAATTAGAATGAATTTTAACGTATCGAACCAATTTAGGTTTGTATTTTTCGTAAACCTCTTCTTCAACAGTAATAACTTCTTTTTCAATTAGCCTTTTTATTACCGGAAGTACATTTTTTTTATCTAGTATATTTGAAATATCCTGTATTTTTAGAGAGGATTGATGCTGTAAAGCTTCAAAAATCAAAAACTCATCATCATCTTTTAAAAAAGATTCATCAAAATTTTCTACAGTATTTTTTATGATAATGGTTTCACTTTCTAAAATAAAAGCACTAGGTAAAGCAGCTCGCATTACATCACCTAAAGTACACATGTAATAGCTAGAAATCCATTCCCATAATTGTATTTGTGTGCTATTTACAATTGGTGACTCATCTAAAATTTGATGTATATCTTTAGCTTCATAAGCAGTAGGTGCATCTGAATGAATTTTATAAACAATACCTGTGTATATTTTTGATTTTCCAAAAGGGACAGCAACACGCATACCTGCTTTTAAAAAATCAGATTCTGATGCCGTTATACCATAAGTAAATAGTTTTTGTAACGGAATGGGAATAATAACGTCTATAAAGTTTGACATACCCAAAGGTAATAGGATACTTTTAAAAAACCATCTTCTAAATAAATTTCAATAAAAAATAATTTTAAAAGGTTAATTATCTTCTTTAGGATGCTTCTTTAAAAACTGTAAAGAAGCATTTAATTCGTAACCCAACAATAAAATATTAGAGTTAAGCCACAAATAAATCATAAGGATTAAAAGCGCACCTATAGAACCGTAAAGCTTATTGTATTGACTAAAATTCTCAATATAAATACCAAATAAAAAAGAGGTGAGCATGATTAAAAACGTAGTAAATAAGGCGCCTATTGAGAAAAAATTAGATAATTTACCTTGTTTAGTACCAAAATAATATAAGGTAGCAGTTGCTATATAAACCATCATAACAAAAAAGACATACTTCACAACATTGGTCCAAAAAACACTGTTGGTATAAGTCTCATAGCCTCTGTTTTTGAGTGCATCTAACAATTCTTGAACTACATAAATTTGAAAATAACCCAAAACAACAATAGTTATAATAAGAAGAAATGCCAATATTAAAGCAATACTTAACGCATAAAAATATTGTTTAAAACCATTTCTAGTTAATTGCTCGTGATAAGAATTTTCAAAACCAGAAAAAACCGCATTAATACCATTTGCCATTAATAAAATTGATAATACAAAAACAGAAGAAAGAAAACCACCTCTTTGAGTTTGATCTATATTTTCAAAGATATTTTCAAAGAAAAAATCAGAAGTTGTAGGCGGTAGGAATGATTCTAAAAATCTTAAAAACTCGATTTTAAAATCATCGATTGGCACATAAGGAATAATAATTAAAACAAACAATAAAAATGGAAATAGCGCCATAAAGAAATTGAATGCAATAGCACTAGCTCGAGTAGTTAAGGCTCCCTTAACTATACCTGTTATGTAAAGTTCTAATAAATCATAAAATGACAATCCTTCCAATCCAGGAAGTTTGATTTTTTTTAAAACCCTTACTAAAATACAAATCACAGGGATTTTATCTAGTTTATCTTCAATAGGTTTCGTCATTAATAATTTGCATTAAGATTATTGCAAAGTTATTAAATTTAAGATGTTTTAGTATTTAACTATTAAGTAATAGTTATTGAATAGCTTTTAAGCTTAAATCCATATTATGAACCGAATGTGTTAATGCTCCACAAGAAATAAAATCGATACCACACTCGGCATAATATCTAATGGTAGCTTCATTTATATTACCAGAAGATTCTGTTAAACACTTATTACCAATTAATTTTACAGCTTTTCTGGTATCTTCATAATCAAAATTATCAAGTAATATTCTATAAACACCTTCATTTTGTAAAATTTCTTCAACTTCAGTTAAATTTCGAGCCTCAACCATAATTTCGAGATTTTTACCAGTATCTTTTAGATAGTGTTTTGTAGTTTCAATAGCTTTAGTAATTCCACCAGCAAAATCAATATGATTGTCTTTAAGCATGATCATATCATATAAAGCAAATCTGTGGTTTTCTCCTCCTCCAATTTTTACAGCCCATTTTTCCAATACGCGAATTCCGGGAGTAGTTTTACGGGTGTCTAAAATTTTAGTTTTAGTCCCTTCAATTAAATCAACAAACATTTTTGTTTTGGTAGCAATAGCACTCATTCGTTGCATGGCATTCAAAACAGTACGCTCTGCTTTTAATATAGATTGCGAAGGACCTTCTACATACATAACAATATCACCAAAAGAAACCTCAGAACCATCTTCAATTCTAATATCTAATTTGAGGCTTTTATCAACATAAGCAAATACTTTTTTTGCAAAATTAACTCCTCCTATTATGCCTTTATCTTTTACTAAAAGTTTGGCTTTTCCTCTTGCATTTTCAGGAATACAAGCTAAAGAACTATGATCGCCATCACCAACATCTTCTCTAATAGCATTTGCAATTATCATTTTCACTTCATTATCAAACTGTTCTTGTGTAATCATAAATTTTGTTGATTATTTTAATTATTATAGAAACAAAAATAACAATTTGAATTTCTTATGTAAATTTTAAATTGTGATTTTCACAAATTATCAAATTTTAAATCGAAATTTAACAAATATAAAGTACTAATTTTGCCTTTATGACTATTAAACTTCTAGCTATTGGAAAAACTGATGATAAAAAATTAGTATCCATTATCAGTGAATACGAAAAACGTTTAAGTTTTTATGTTAAATTTAATTTAGAAATTATACCAGATTTAAAAAATACAAAAAATCTAAGTGAAATTCAGCAAAAGCAAAAAGAAGGCGAGCTTATTTTAAATAAACTTAACAACAGTGATACTTTAATTTTGTTAGATGAAAACGGTAAACAACATGATTCTGTTGGCTTTTCGTCCTATTTACAAAAACACATGAACTCTGGTATTAAGCAATTGGTTTTTGTTATTGGTGGCCCTTATGGTTTTTCTGAAAGTGTTTATAATAAATCAAATGGGAAAATATCATTATCTAAAATGACATTTTCCCATCAAATGATTCGTTTATTTTTTATTGAACAGCTCTATAGGGGTTTCACGATTTTAAAAAATGAACCCTACCACCACCGTTAATAGGTTTTATAAACTTCTTTTCTTTTTTTTAGTTGGCGATCTAAATCATTAATAGTTTCTCTAACAGCAACTTCATAGTTTTTCTCGTCAGAAGTAGCAAAAATTCTTGGTCCTGGCAAACTTAATTCTATGTTGCAAATCTTTCCTTTTTCATGCTCGCTAACCTCCTTTTTAAAATATACCGTAGCACTTATTAAAAACTCATATCTATTAAATAATTTTTCTAATTTTTCCTTTGTAAAAGCTGATAAAGTTTCACTTAAACTTACATCTACGTATTCAATGTTAACTATCATAATTATTAATTTTTTAAATTTAAACTATCATAAAAATAAACCTTTAAAAGTTATTTTAAGTTGACAAAAATCATAAAATAGTCATAAATTTTAGCTTTAATAAGTAATTAAATTCATTCAAATAATAGTATTTTTGAATATAAAATTCAATGAAATGCAACTTGTTTTCGCTACAAATAACCTTAATAAAATTAAGGAAGTTCAAACTTTAATACCAAAGCATATTAAAATATTGAGTTTAAAAGATATTGGATGTTTAGAAGATATTCCTGAAACCCAAAACACTATTGAAGGAAATGCTATTCAAAAAGCCGAATATATTAAATCAAAATACGGATATGACTGTTTTGCAGATGATACGGGTTTAGAGGTAGAAAGTTTAAATGGCGAACCCGGAGTTTTCTCAGCTAGATATGCTGGAGAACAAAGGAATGATAGTGATAATATAAATAAATTATTATTTAAATTGAGTAATAAAAAAAACAGAAAAGCACAATTTAAAACAGCAGTAGCACTTTATTTAAATGGAGAAGCCAAGTTGTTTATTGGTATATGCAAAGGCAACATTACTATTGAAAAATATGGAGAAGGTGGTTTTGGTTACGATCCAATTTTTAAACCTGAAGGTTACACAAACACATTTGCAGAAATGGAAATAAACAAAAAAAACAGCATCAGTCATCGTGGTAAAGCTGTATCAAAACTCATAAAATTTTTAAATTTTTAAAATTAAAAAAAATAGTGTTAAAAAACGATAATTGGTGTTGGTTGATAACCTAGATTATCTTACTTTTAGTTTATGACAGAGGAATATATAGAAAAAGAAAATGCGGAAATTACCAAAGCCTACAAACAGCTACTAAAAGTTAGTTATACCACACTAAATGATGATGATAAAAAACTAATAAGAAGTGCTTTTGAAGTAGCTCTTGATGGGCACAAAAATCAACGTAGAAAATCAGGAGAAGCCTATATTTTTCATCCATTGGCTGTAGCTAAAATAGTAGCCCAACAAATTGGATTGGACGCCACATCTATTGCTGCTGCGTTGCTTCATGACGTAGTAGAAGATAGTGCAGATTATGTAATAGAAGATATTGAAAAGCGTTTTGGTAAAACCGTTGCTACTATTGTTGATGGACTCACAAAAATATCTTCTTTAAGTAAAGAAAAAGACATGGATGTGTCTTTACAGGCAGAGAATTTCCGGAAAATGTTGTTAACCCTTAATGATGACATTAGAGTTATCATTATTAAAATAGCAGATAGGCTTCATAACATGCAGACCATGAATTCGATGAGTTATGACAAGCAAATGAAGATTGCCTCTGAAACTCTCTATATTTATGCACCATTAGCTCATAGAATTGGACTTTACAACATTAAAACAGAACTTGAAGATTTAGGTTTGAAATATACAGAGCCTGATGTTTATAACGACATTTTAAGTAAAATTAAAGAAAGTAAAGAAGATCAAGACATTTACATACAACAATTTAGTGAAGTTATAAAAAACTCTTTAGACAAAGAAAACTTAGAATATACTATAAAAGGTAGACCTAAATCTATTTTTTCTATCAGAAGAAAAATGTTAAGTCAAGGTGTGCCGTTTGATGAAGTGTATGATAAATTTGCCATCCGAATTATATACAAAAGCGACTCTGAGTCCAAAACTGAAAAATTTCTTGCTTGGAAGATATATTCAATAGTTACTGATCATTTTAGACCTAACCCAATTAGACTTCGAGATTGGATTTCCTCACCAAAAGGTACAGGTTATGAAGCGCTACACATTACGGTAATGGGACCAAAAGGACGTTGGGTTGAAGTACAAATACGCAGCGAACGCATGAACGAAATTGCAGAAAAAGGATATGCAGCTCATTACAAATACAAACAAGGAAGCGAAAAAGAAGATAACTTAGAAAGTTGGATAAATAGACTCCAAGAAGCACTAGAAAACCCTGAAACAAATGCAGTAGATTTTGTTGAACAATTTAAACTAAATCTTTACTCTAAAGAAATATTTGTATTTACACCTAACGGTGAATTAAAATCATTACCAAAAGGAGCTACTGCCCTTGACTTTGCTTTTAATATTCATACTGAAGTAGGTATGAAAACTCGAGGAGCTAAAGTTAATGGTAAACTAGTTACGTTAAGTCATGAATTAAAAAGTGGTGATCAAGTTGATATTATCACAGCAGAAAATGCTAAACCTAATCCAAACTGGTTAGATTATGCCACAACAGCAAGAGCAAGAAGTAAAATAAAATCTGCTTTAAAAGAAGATAAAAAGCGGGTTGGAGAAGATGGTAAAGAAATTTTACGCAGAAAATTAAAACAACTAAAAATTAATTTAGATGAAGAATCAATTAACGAAATGGTTCGATATTTTAAATTAAAAACCAGCTTAGATTTATTTTACAGAATTGGTGTTGGTTCTATTGACAACATCATGTTAAAAAACTATGCTTCCTCTAGAAGTAATGCTTTAATGAAATATATTAAAAATAAAATTTCAAGAAAAGCTACCATAACTAAAGAAGAGCTAGAAAAAGATGAAATAACCATAAAATATGATTCATTAGTTTTTGGAAAAGAAGAAGAAAAGCTAGAATATAAATTAGCAAATTGCTGCAACCCCATACCTGGTGATGATGTTTTTGGTTTTTTGACTGTTAATGAAGGTATAAAAGTTCATAAATACAATTGCCCAAATGCTGTTAGTTTACAATCTAATTACGCATACAGAATTATGCCTGCCAAATGGATAGATTCTTCACAACAAGAATTTTTGGCAAAAATAGTAATCACAGGCATTGACCATATTGGTCTAGTGAATGAAATAACTTCAATAATTTCAGAAAACATGCACGTAAACATGAAAAGTATAAGTTTTGAGAGTAATGATGGCTTGTTTTCAGGAAAAATAAACATGGTTGTTAAAAATAATACCATTATAAGAAAGCTTCTAGAAAAACTTAAAAAAATTAATGGCATAGATAAAGTTACTAGAGTTTAAAAAAAGTGTAAATTTGGAACGAAATTATGGGTGCAACGGCAGAAACTAAAAATCAAGACATTGTTAAAGGCGTATTTACTAGCTTTTTAGAAAATAAAGGGCATAGAAAAACTCCTGAACGCTACGCAATACTTCAAGAAATCTACAATAATACAGAGCATTTTGATATAGAATCGCTATACCTCAAAATGAAGAATAAAAAATATCGGGTTTCTCGTGCTACTTTATACAACACTATTGAGTTACTACTAGAGTGTGGTTTGGTAAGGAAACATCAATTTGGGCAAAATCAAGCGCATTATGAGAAATCTTATTTTGACAGACAACACGACCATGTTATACTTACTGATACAGGTGAAGTTATAGAATTTTGCGACCCCAGAATTCAATCAATCAAAAAAACCATCGAAGAAGTTTTCGATATTAAAATAAATAACCATTCGCTCTATTTTTACGGAAATAGAAAATCAACCACAAATAATTAAATTTTAACAATGGCAGTAGATTTACTACTAGGATTACAATGGGGAGACGAAGGCAAAGGAAAAATTGTTGACGTACTTACCTCTAACTACAACATTATAGCCCGTTTTCAAGGTGGCCCAAATGCAGGACACACACTTGTATTTAATGGAAAAAAACACGTTTTACATACTATCCCATCAGGTATTTTTCATGATGAAGCCACAAATCTTGTAGGTAACGGTGTCGTAATAGATCCTGTGATTTTTAAAGGAGAATTAGATAAACTTGAAGCTCAGCAAATTGACTATAGAAAATCTTTACTTATATCTCGCAAAGCACATATCATTTTACCAACACACCGTTTACTAGATGCAGCTAGTGAGGCTTCAAAAGGAAAAGCTAAAATTGGTTCTACATTAAAGGGAATTGGACCAACCTATATGGATAAAACCGGAAGAAACGGTATTCGTGTAGGTGATTTAGAGCTTAGTGATTGGAAAGAAAAATATAGAGCTTTAGCTGATAAGCATGAATCTATGATTGCTTATTATAATGCTGAAATTGAATATAATTTAGAAGAATTAGAATCAGAATTTTTCAAAGCAGTTGATGTTTTAAAATCTTTAAAATTTATTGATTCTGAGGAATACATTTATCAGGCTCAAAAATCTGGAAAAACTATTCTAGCTGAAGGTGCACAAGGTTCTTTATTAGATATTGATTTTGGAACCTACCCATTTGTAACTTCAAGTAATACAACTGCTGCTGGCGCTTGTACTGGTTTAGGAGTAGCACCAAATCAAATTGGTGAAGTTTTTGGAATTTTTAAAGCATACACAACTCGTGTAGGGTCTGGACCTTTTCCTACCGAATTGTTTGATGAAGATGGTGAAACCATGGGGCGTGTTGGTAATGAGTTTGGAGCTACAACTGGCAGACCAAGACGCTGTGGTTGGTTAGATTTAGTTGCTTTAAGATATGCCTGTCAAGTAAATGGGGTTACACAATTAATGATGATGAAAGGCGATGTTCTTTCTGGTTTTAAAACTTTAAAAGTATGTACAGCATACAACTATAAAGGTGAAATTATCACGCATTTACCTTATAACATAGAACCAGAAAATGTGCAACCTATTTACACTGAAGTTGCTGGTTGGAAAGAAGACTTAACCCAAATGTCTGTAGGCTCTCAAATGCCTAAAGAATTAAATGATTATATTGATTTTTTAGAAAAAGAGTTGGAAATTCCAATTACCATTGTTTCTGTAGGACCAGATAGAAAACAAACTATTTTTAGAAAATAAAATGCAAGTACATATATACAAAACGCTTCAAAATATTTTTGAAGCGTTTTTTGTTTCATGATACTTAAACTACATATTAATCGTTATTTTTGCATCAAACTTTTATATTTTGAACAAACTACAAGTTTTCTTTTATTTTTTATTATTCAGTTTTATTCAAAGCATTACTATTCAAGCGCAAACAAAAAAGCAGATAGATATTGAATATGCGGGTAAATTAACTATAGATGAAGAAAATTATCCTGGAGCAAGAGTTTTAACACGGGATGACTCTCAACAAGTTCAAATTAGTCATAAAGGTACTATTATGTGGTGTGATAGAGCCATACATTATGGTAAAGAAAATTTCATCAAAGCCTATGGTCATGTTATTTTAAAACAAGGTGACACTATTGATATGTCATCAAAATATGTGGAGTATAGTGGTATCACAGAACTAGCATTTGCTCATGGAGATGTTGTTTTAAAAGATCCAAACTCAACCATACTTTCTGATACTTTATATTTTGACAGACTGAAACAGCAAGCTTTTTACAAAAGTGGTGGTACTGTAGAAAAAGATTCTTCAGGTACTATAACTAGTAGAATTGGTCGGTATTATATGGATATCAAAAAATATCAATTTGTTGAAGATGTTGTTTTAGTTAACGATAGCACTACTATAAATTCTAATTTTTTCGACTTTTATTCAGACAGTGGGCATGCTTATCTTTTTGGACCTTCGACCATAACAAACCCTGAAAGCAAAACCTATTGTGAAAAAGGCTTTTATGACACTGAAAACAAAGTTGGTTATGCTATAAAAAAAGCTCGAATAGATTATGATAATAGAATTGTGGTGGGTGATAGTTTGTATTTTGATAACAATAGAAATTTTGCATCAGCTACCAATAATATTACAGTAACTGATACTATCAATAAAAGTATTATAAGAGGGCATTATGCAGAAGTTTTTAAAGAAAAAGATTCTGTTTTTATAACCAAAAGAGCACTAGCAATAACTATTCAAGAAAACGATTCCATTTATATACATGCCGATAAAATTATGGTTACAGGTAAACCTGAAAATCGGATAATTAACGCATACTACAATGCAAAAATATTTAAATCTAATATCAGTGGAAAAGCAGACTCCATCCATTCCAATCAAAAAACAGGAGTAACTAAGTTAATAAATATTCCACGTTTTTCTCCAGGTGATAAATTTTCAATAAAAAGAAAACCCATCATGTGGAATTTTGAAAATCAAATGACTGGTGATACGATTCATTTAATTTCAAATAATGAAACTGAAAAATTAGATTCCTTACTAGTTTTTAATAATGCATTTATAATAAGCAAAGACACTATTAGTGAAACTGGATTTAATCAAATTTATGGGATGAGGCTTATTGGTTTTTTCAATGCTGAAAACCAATTAAGACAGGTAAATATTAATAAAAATGCTGAGTCCATTTTTTATGCTAGAAATGATAAACAAGAACTTATAGGGATTGACAAAGCTAAATCTGGTAGTATATCCATTTTATTTGAGAACGGAGATATTGAAGAATATACTAGATTCAATCAAGTTGATGGTAATTTATATCCTGAATCTAAATACCCAGAAAAAGAAAGCCTACTCAAAGGTTTTGATTGGCGAGAAGAAGAACGCCCCTTAAGTGTTGAAGATTTATTTAAAGATGACCCACCTTTTGATTTACCAAAAATTAAAGGCTTAGAAGATTACATTCCACAAGATGCTTTTTTTGATGAAGATATGCTGGAACGAATTGAAATGGCTGGAAAAAGTCACCAAAAAATTTTATCGGAGGCTTTATTTAGAAACATATCAACAAAAAAAACTCCTAAAAATTATTTTGAATTCATTATTGATATAAAAGTTGAAAAAAATGACAACTTACAGTTGTTTTATACTAATGAAAATTCAAAAGGGTTTTCTGAGAAAGAGTCTGTAATAAAAATAATCATTGGTAAAAAAGAATCACAGAATATTAAATTTGAATTACCTTTAGAAGTATATCCAACTGGATTTAGAATCGATTTAGGCCAAAATATTAATCAAGAACAAATTCAAATAAATTCAATATCAATTCGCTTTAAGGATAAAGAAACATACATTCCAAAAAACTTAATTCAAAAATATTTTAAACCTAATGAATTTATAGATTTGGACAGTGATAATTACAAATTACAAACTGTAAAAAACGCCAAAAGTGTAATTTATGATCCTTATTTTGTTGGCACTGATGATTTAACTGTTTTGATTAACAAATTAAAAAAACAATAATATCAAAGAAAATAGACCTTATAATACTGTTTAATTTATAAGCCATGTATTCAGATTTTTTTAAATATCAAGCTCAAACAACACCTCACCCATTGGCTTTGGAAATTTCTCATGCCAATGGTGCTTACATTTATGATTCAAATAATAAAGGATATTTAGATTTTGTTGCAGGTGTTTCGGCTACACCATTAGGACATAATCATCCAAAAGTCATAAATGCTATTAAAAATCAATTAGACAAGTATTTACATGTGATGGTTTATGGAGAATATATTCAAAAACCAGCTGTTGAACTTACTAAATTACTTGCTAAAAATCTTCCAAATTCATTAGAAAAAACATATTTAACAAACTCCGGAACAGAGGCAATTGAAGGAGCTTTAAAACTGGCCAAACGAGCAACAGGACGCAGTGAAATTATTGCGGCACATCATGCGTATCATGGAAACACCATGGGCTCATTAAGTATTATGGGATATGAAGAACGTAAACAAGTCTTTAGACCTCTTTTGCCAGATGTTAGATTTATTCATTTTAATAACGAAGATGATTTAAAATTAATAACTAATAAAACAGCCTGTGTTATTCTTGAAACCATCCAAGGGGGTGCTGGTTTTATAACACCTAAGAATGACTATTTAAAAA
Source organism: Flaviramulus sp. (assembly GCF_982512915.1). Lineage (NCBI taxonomy): Bacteria > Pseudomonadati > Bacteroidota > Flavobacteriia > Flavobacteriales > Flavobacteriaceae > Flaviramulus > Flaviramulus sp. Next base: position 23,288 of record NZ_CEWOCJ010000011.1, read on the forward strand.
AAGTTCAAAAACGTTGTAATGCCGTTGGAGCACTTTTTATTTTAGATGAAATTCAACCTGGTTTTGGTAGGACTGGAAAACTCTTTGGTTTTGAAAATTATAATTGTATTCCTGATATTTTGGTAACTGGAAAAGGTTTAGGTGGCGGTATGCCCATAGGTGCTTTTACTGCTTCTGGTAAATTAATGGATTTATTACAAGACAATCCTAAACTTGGACATATCACAACTTTTGGTGGTCACCCAGTTATAGCAGCCGCAGCTTTAGCGACTCTGGAAGAAATTACAGAGAGTAATTTAATGCAACAAGCGCTAGAAAAAGAACAACTTTTTAGAAACTATTTGAATCATCCATTAATAAAAGAAATTAGAGGAAAAGGACTAATGCTTGCACTTATTATGCCATCTGCTGAAATTACTAATGAAGTAGTTTTAAAATCGCAAGATGCGGGTTTAATACTTTTCTGGTTACTTTTTGAACCTAAAGCAATTAGAATTACACCACCATTAACTATCTCAAATGAAGAAATCATCAAAGGATGTCGTATAATTTTAGATATTTTAGATAACATTAAATAAAATAAAACATATTTAACTTTCTAAAAATCAGTGTTTAAAATATTGCTATAAGTAGTATAACTCTAAGTGTTCATTACTTTGTTAAAAACATTTATCTATTTAGACTGTAAAAAATAGAATAGAAACTTACATTTATTTGAGTAGAACTTAACTAACGTGCATATGGAGTTTAGTCATGATGATAACAACAACTTACCTCTCACTAAGTTTGAATCGATGCTAAAAACTAACCATGTTTTATTCTTCGATTCAGAAGAATTTGAAAACATCATTCATCATTACTTAAATCAAGGTAAAATTGCTTTAGCAAAAAAAGCAATAAAACTAGGATTAAATCAACATCCTGCTTCAATCAATTTAAGATTATTTAAAGTAGAAGTTTTTATTTTTGAAGACAAACTAATCGAGGCTGATACACTATTAAATGAATTGTATAGTTTAGACCCTATGAATGAAGAGATTTATATTCAAAAGGCTAATATTTACTCTAAAAAAGACGAACATTTAAAAGCAATTGATGTTCTGAAAAAAGCTTTAGAACTAACCGATGACGTTGTAGATATTTATTCATTAATAGGTATGGAATATTTATTTATTGATGAATTTGAAAATGCTAAAGAATATTTTATGAAATGCCTAGAAGAAGATTTTGATGACTATTCTGCACTGTATAACATTATTTATTGCTTTGAGTTTTTAAATCAGCATGAAGATGCTATTTCGTATTTGAATCTATTTTTAGATAATAATCCATATTGCGAAGTTGCATGGCACCAATTAGGTAAACAATATTTTGCATTAAAGGATTATAAAAAAGCTTTGACGGCTTATGATTTTGCAATTATTTCTGATGATACATTTGTTGGAGCATATTTAGAGCGTGGTAAAGTTTTAGAAAAACTAAAAAAATACAACGAAGCTATTGAAAATTATACCATAACATTACAACTTGATGAACCAACATCGTTTGCATTATTGAGAATTGGAAATTGTCATGAAAAATTAAAGAATGATGATTTAACTATTCAATTTTATGAAAGAACGGTTCACGAAGATCCTTTATTAGATAAAGGTTGGATTGCTATTACTAAATTTTATAACAAAAAAAGAAACTATCAAAAAGCATTATATTTTATAAATAAAGCTATAAATATAGATTCTGAAAATGTACAATATTGGAAATTATATTCTCAAATAAATTACAGATTAAATTTTTACGAAGAAGCAGAACGTGGTTTTAAAAAAACATTAGAACTTGGTAATTATGAGATAAATACTTGGTTATCTCGTGGCGATTTATTAATAAAATTAGGAGAAACTGCGGCAGCAATTTACAACTTTGAGCAAGCTGTTGAATTTTATCCTGAAAATGCAGAAATAGAATATCGTTTGGCTGGTTTATACTTCCTATTAAATGAGAATGACAAAGGAACTTTTCACTTAAAAAATGCTAAAAAACAAAACGAAGAATATGCATTTATAATTGAAGAACTTTTTCCAGAAGTAGCAAATAAAATATTCGTAAAAAACTTACTAAAGACAAATCCATAAGTAAACGTCTTATTAAAATACATATATTTGGTTTTGTTAAAAAAATCAAACTATGCAAAGACGATTATTCGACTACCTAATTATTTCATTAAAAGGGATTGCAATGGGAGCTGCAGATGCTGTACCCGGTGTATCTGGGGGAACAATTGCATTTGTTTCTGGTATTTATGAAGAGTTAATAAATACTATTAGCAATGTAAATGCATCACTATTTAAAACACTTTTTAATGAAGGATTTAAAATTTTTTGGGAAAAACTTAATGGCAATTTTATTATTGCCCTTTTAAGCGGAATCATTATAAGTTTTATTTCTTTCATGAGAATAGCTAAGTATTTAATGGAATACCATCCCGTTTTGATTTGGTCATTCTTCTTTGGACTTATCATAGCAAGCATCTATTTTATAGGTAAACAAATTACTAAATGGAATATAGCAACAATTTTAACTTTGATTTTAGGAGCTTTGGCTGCTTTTTACATAAGCAAATTACCATCCGCAGTTGCTAATGAAAATCCTTGGTTTTTATTTTTGGCTGGAGCTATAGCCATTTGCGCTATGATTTTACCTGGCATATCTGGTTCGTTTATATTAATTGTTTTAGGAGCATACAAAACTTTAAGTGATGCTATTCATGATTTTGATTTTAAGAAAATAGCCATTTTCACAACGGGTGCTATAATAGGATTACTAAGTTTTAGTCACGTATTAAAATGGCTGTTTAAGCATTATCACAATATTACTTTAGCCTTATTATCAGGATTTATTTTTGGTTCATTAAACAAAGTATGGCCATGGAAAGAAACAATAACATGGCACACAAATTCAAAAGGCTTAAAAAGTCCATTATTAGAAGAAAGTGTTTCTCCATTTAATTTTGATGGTGATAATCAAATAATATTCGCTTTAATTTTAATGCTTTTAGGATTTATAACAATCTTTATACTTGAAAAAATAGGGGCTAAAAAACAGTAATGGAAAGTACTAGAACACTTACAGATAAAATTTTTCTAATCTTAAAAGGCTTAGGTATGGGTGCTGCCAACAAAGTGCCTGGTATTTCTGGTGGTGTTGTTGCTTTTGTTGCTGGTTTTTATGAAGAGTTTATATATTCGCTAAAAAAAGTTAATAAAAAGGCTTTTAAATTGCTTTTTAATGGTCGTTTTAAAAGCTTTTATCGTTACATAAATGGGAAGTTTTTAGGCTTATTATTTTTTGGAATAATTGTTAGTTATTTCAGTATCTCAAAAATTCTGGATTATCTAATTAAACATTATGAACTGTATGTTTGGAGTGTTTTTTTCGGGATGATTATTGGCTCGATTTATTATATCAACAAAGATTTTAGAGATTGGAACTACAAAACTTACACATCACTTTTTATTGGAATAATCATAGGGGTCAGCATTAGTTTTTTAAATCCTGCTAAAGGAAATGATAATTTATGGTTTGTGTTTTTTTGTGGGATAATTAGTGTTTCAGGCATGACATTACCTGGTTTTTCTGGATCTTTTATTCTTATTCTGTTGGGTAATTATGTTTTACTTTTAGTAGATTCTGTAAATGCATTATATGATACCTTAACGGATGTTATAAGTGGTGATTTTAGCTTTATAAATAATAATCAACGTATTAAAATGCTTAAGATTTTAGTTGTTTTCACCTTAGGCTCAGTAACTGGGTTAGTAACTTTTTCACATATACTTAGTTATATACTCAAAAATCATAAAAACATTACACTTTCAGCTATAATTGGATTTATAGTAGGTTCTTTAGGCGTAGTTTGGCCATGGAAAAAAACAATTTATAAATTAAATAGTGATGGTGTTTTTCTTTTAGATTCAACAGGAACAAAAATCGTTGAAAACTATGAACGATTTATGCCAAAATTAAATACAGAAACTTATTATGCCATCGCTTATATTTTCCTTGGAATTGGGATTGTTTTAGCATTAGAGTTGTACGGACAAAAAACAAGAAAAGTAAAATGAATAAATTAGGTCTTTTAGGAAAAAATATTTCTTACTCATTTTCGAGAGCTTATTTTAAAAATAAATTTAAAGAGGAAGATATTTCTGATACTACTTATGAGAATTTTGATATTGAGAGTATCAATTTGTTTCCCTCTATTATAAAAAATACTGAAAATTTAAAAGGCTTAAATGTAACTATACCCTATAAGGAAGCTGTTATGCCTTTTTTAGATAAAATAAATAAAAAAGCTAAAGCTATTGGTGCAGTAAATACAATTAGAATAAATAAAAAAGGTAAACTTATTGGTTATAATACTGATTGTTTTGGTTTTAAAAAATCGCTACAAGCCTATTTAAAATCGAATCATAAACAAGCGTTAATTTTAGGTACAGGTGGAGCCAGTAAAGCGATAGCTTATAGTTTAAAAGAACTTAATATTTCATATAAATATGTCTCAAGAAAACTGACTGAAGGTGTCGATTACTCATATGAGACACTGACTGAAAGCGATATTAAAAATCATCAAATCATTATTAATTGCACGCCATTAGGGACATTTCCAAAAGTTGATGAATATCCCAATATCCCATACAACGCCATTAATAATAAGCATATCCTATTCGATTTAATTTATAATCCTGAGGAAACCATGTTTTTAAAATTTGGAAAGCAAAATCAAGCTACTATTATAAATGGTTTAAACATGCTAAAATTACAAGCTGAAAAAGCTTGGGCAATTTGGGATTTATAATAAAACCTTTTTTAAGACTTTGTAAATACTTTACTTGTTAGTATCTTTAAAGTCTATAGTATTTTATGAACCTTAACATTTTTAAAATGTCTGACACTAATAAATTATCTGAAGCAGAAGGAATTAATGAAAATAATTCAAGCGAAAATTCATTAGAATTAAATGAAAATCAACAAATTAATGAAACCTCAACTCAAGTTGAGACAGTTGATGAAAATGATGATCTTATAAATGAAATTGAAGAATCTAATGCAGAGGACGCTGAAGACGAAGGCAATAAAGACAGGCATAAAATTGAAGTAAAGGCTTACGATACGATGTCTTTGGAAGCATTAACTATTGAATTAGAAAAACTAGTTAATACAGAAAAAGTTCAAGCAATAAAATCTCATGTTAATAGTATTAACTCAGAATTTAAAACTAAATTTCAAGCTTTACTTGATGAGAAAAAGGAGGATTTCCTTAATGAAGGTGGTAATGAAATAGATTTTTATTACGCGTCTCCTATTCAAAAAAGATTTAAAGATGCTTATAACCAATTTAGAAAAAAACTAAATGACCATTTTCAAAGTCTTGAAAAAAACTTAAAACAAAACCTCTCTGATAAACTTGAGATAATTGAAGAACTAAAAGGATTAATTAACGTTGAAGAAAACATAAACACAACCTATAAACACTTCAAAGAGTTACAAGAACGGTGGAGAAATACAGGCCCAATTCCGAGAGACAAATACAATAATGCATGGAATAGTTACCACCATCATGTTGAAATATTTTATGATTTTTTACATCTAAATAGAGATTTACGCGACTTAGATTTTAAACATAATTTAGAAAAAAAAATATTAATCATCGAGCGTGCTGAAGAACTTGCAAAAGATGATGATGTGATGCGAGCTTTTAGAGAGCTGCAAGAATTACATAAAATGTGGAAAGAAGAACTTGGTCCTGTTGGAAAAGAGCACAGGGAAGAAATTTGGAACCGTTTTAAAAAAGCCACTAAAACAATAAACGATAAGAGACAAGTTTATTATCAGCAGATCGATAAAGTTTACGAAAAAAACTTAGAAATTAAACTTAATATAATATCTAAAATGGATGCTATTGCTTCTCAAGAAAACAAATCTCATGGTGGTTTGCAAAATAAAATAAAAGATATTGAAAACTTAAGAGAAGCTTTTTTTAACGCAGGAAAAGTACCTTTAAAAGTTAGTGAAGAAACTTGGGCTAAGTTTAAAGAAGTTGTAAGGAAATTTAATAGACAAAAAAATGCTTTTTATAAAGACCTCAAAAAAGAACAATACTCAAATCTTAAAAAAAAGTTGGACTTAATAAAAATAGCAGAAGATAATAAAGATAATGATGATTTTGAGGTAACAACTGCTTTGATGAAAAAAATTCAAAGCGACTGGAAGAAAATAGGCCATGTTCCTAGAAAAGATAGTGATAAAATTTGGAAACGTTTTAAAACTGCTTGTAACCAATATTTTGATAAAATACATGCTAGTAGAAATGCTGCAAATAAAGAATTCATGGAAGCTTACAATAAAAAAAATGAGCTTTTAAATATTCTCGGAGATTTAAAACTCAAAGAATCAAAAGAAAAAAATATTGAAACTATAAAAAATTACATTAGTGATTGGCAAGCAATTGGAAAAGTTCCTAACGATAAACGTTATATCGAGGGCAAATTCCAAAAAACTATAGATAATCTGTTGACTGGATTAAAAATGGATAAAAATGAAGTTGAAATGATTAAGTTTGAAAATAAACTTGAGACTTTAAATGCAGGAGATGATTCAAGAGATTTAGATAATGAACGTGTTTTTATTAGTAAAAAAATAAGTGAAGTAAAAAGTCAAATTAATCAATTAGAAAATAATTTACAGTTTTTTACTAACGTTGAAGAAGATAATCCTTTAGTTAAAGAAGTCCATAATAACATAAAGGCACATAGAGAGACTTTAAAACTTTGGGAAAATAAACTAAATAAAATAATAGATTTATATTAGTTGGCAGTTATCTAATTAAACTGAAATGCCCTTTATAGGTTATAATATTTCCTGTAGTTTCAACTAACTCTGCAACAAACCAATAATCAGAAACGGGTAATTCTTGACCATTAAATGTACCATCCCAAGTTCCATTTTTTGCATTTAACTGTTTAATTAGTTTGCCATATCTATTAAAAACAGTCACTTTTGAGTCATTGGTGAATGTTTCTCCCAAACCTTTAATTTGCCAAATATCATTGCTACCATCGCCATTAGGAGTGAAAAATTTAGGAAATCCCAGAATAAAAACCTCTAATGATTGGATTCCACAACCATTTTTATCTCTTACATAAATAATGTGAGAACCTGCACCTACCCTATCAAAAAAAGGTTGATTACGATAAGGTCCATTAATATTATCTAAAGAGAACTCATAATCTCCAATTCCCAAATTATTGTTTTCATTATTTATGGTTATGCTATTATTATCAGAAAGTTCAATAATAGTAATATCATCTAAATCAATTTGTGCAATTACTGATTCAACTACAGAGAATGTGATTGGAAAAGATTCACAACCAAAACTAGAAGTAGCAATTACTGAATAAGATCCTCCTAAAACAACCTCGGCAAATTGTAAATTACTAATAACATCTCCCTTCGCATTTTTCCACTCGTAAGTATAATTCCCAAATGGATTGAATGTTGAAAGTATTATTGGATTATTATCTAAACAGTATATTTCAGAATTATCCACTTCAAATTCTGGCCTTGGATGAACCGTTAAAAGCAAATGAGGTCCAATTCCAAAACACTCACCATTATCTTCACTTTCAACCCGAACATACATTATCTGTGAAAAAGAGGTATTATTAATATAATTTTCTGGTTGAAGTATTTCATTTTGTTCCAATTGGGCATCACTCAAATTCTCATAATAATGCACACTTAAATTCTGTCCCGTTGGGAATTGAGTTAAAAATAATGCTGAAGCTTGAGTCAAATCAAAAACTTGAAAACCATCAATTATATCATCATCATCACAGGAATCTAATTCTTGAAGGAATCCTTGAGTAAAAGATGTAGTTGACACTTGCAAATTTATGGTTGAAACTCTATAACATCCAGTGGCATTTTCTACTCGAGCATACACTGAACCAGCTATTTGATTATTAAATATTGAAGGTATTTCGTTATCTGTTGAATTAGCATCATTTTCAGATAAATAATAGCTTATTGTAAACCCAGCAGCATTATTGTTAGTAATAACATCATCTATTTCATTTAAATTAAAATCAGCAAAACCATCTGAATTACCATCTTCATCACAATTTTTGAATATAATTGAATTTGAAATTATTGGTAATTCATTTACAATTAAATTAAATGTTGTATCGGTAAAACATGAGTTATCGTTGTTATTTTCAATTCTAACATAAATAGTTTGACCTCCAGAAACAGTATTAGCAAACGTACTAGGGTTTGAAATTTGATTAGAGTACGTGGAATCAGTGAAATAATTAAATGAAAAATCTGAAGTATTTTTTCCGTTTAGTAAAATACTTTCATTTGAAGTTAAATTAAAAGTAGCTAAACCATTTGTATCGTCACCATCTAACAAGGAGTCACATAACTGTAAATTAGGTATACTATCCATGTTTAGTAAAACCACAGTTTCGTGAACAGTTACCTTTACAGGTAGTCTATTTAAAGTTTCACAACCATTTATTGTTTGCGAAACATAATAAATTCTTGTAGTTAATAAATCTGAACTATTTACAGGGATTCCGCCTGAACTTGTTATATACCATAACAATGCATTTCCAGTTGCTGATAAATTTGATACCGTAGCTTGCTCAAAATCACAAAATTCTTGATCGAGACTAGCTGTTGGTAACGGTGTTTTTTGGACTGTTAAGGTAACTGGTGTTCGGTTTGCTGTTGTACAACCATTCGCAGTAGCACTTACATAATAAACTGTTGTGTTATTTAAAACAGGCGTGATAAACGTATTTCCTGTAAAAATCAAATTACCACCTACAGCACTATCATACCAATTTATGGTTCCTGCGGAAGCTGTTGCCGATAATGAACCAGATCCTGAATTACAAACTAAATTATCTGAAACAGTATTAACAATTGGTATAGGTAAAACCGAAGCTACTACAGGAACTCTTACTCCTTGAACACAACCATTTACTGAAGCTAAAACATAATAAGTTCTTGATGTATTGATATTTGGTGTTGTAAAAACTGTTCCAGTAAATATAGGTGTTGTTTCTCCAAAGGAATCAAACCACAATACATCACCTTGAGATGCTGTGGCTTCTAAAATCAAACTACCACTACCACAAACAGAGGCTGGCTTGGTATCAATTATAGAAACTGTAAAAATACTAGAACTAGCAGAAATGTTTATAATAGGGTCTCCTGGTGTGCCTCCATATTCAACTATATAACCTTTAGGTTGATATGGCCCACTTGTATTTCCAGTATTAGGTAAATCATTCCATGCTCCTCTATTTCCTATAGATGGATCTGTTATATGTGCAAAATCTTCATCTCCAAATTGATTAGGTTCTCCAATATTCCAATTAGCATAATTGGGTGTTGATCCGTTGCTTAAACCATTCCAAAAAACAATTCCAGTTTCAGGTCCAGTCACCCATTTCCAAACACCTTCAATTTCAGCATCACTTCCTCCAATCCAACCTGCACCTGCAGCTTGTTCTCCCGATAATTGAGCTTCTTCAGCAGAGGTAATAGTCGCTAAATATCCTTGTAATCCAAAATATGTCCTGCTAGCAGCAGCTGCTCTCGCTAATGTCCAAGTAATCCCTAAATTTGGAACATATTCATAATAATGATCGGTTAATGGTAAATAATTAGCATCACCTATAGTTATTGAAAAACCTTTATTTATTGGATTATTACTCGTGCTTTGAAAAACTACATCTTTAATTGCCGCTATCAAATTTGTATAACTAACAAAAGGTGAACCATTACCAAACAATGATAGCCTACCTTCGTTTGGACTCCAAGAAGTTGAAATAGCAGGATGAGACCCGGTTAATATTAAAACATCTTGTCCCTGAACATAACCAGTTGAAATTTGAACATATAGAGCTTCAATAACCGTATCATCTGGATCGACAATATTAAAATCTGTAACTATTCTAATTTGACTATTAGGGCAATAAGCTTGATTACCTGTAGCTGTTAATGTTGGAGCAATATTTTGAGCCCATCCATGTACTGAAACAAGAAAAAAAATAATATATAGATATTTATATTTTTTTTTCATTTAATTAGTTTGTTGCTATAAATAAAATGAATAACAGCTAATTATTTAAATCTATCCGTTGTTTAAGATAGAATAAGCTATTAGGTGATTATAATTTCTTGGCTTCTTCCCAAAATACATCCATTTCTTTCAATGTCATTTCTTTTAAAGGTTTGTTCAAATTTTTAGCTTTAGTCTCTAGATATTGAAATCGCTTGGCAAATTTTTTATTAGTACGTTCTAAAGCATTTTCTGGATTGATATTTAAAAACCTTGCATAATTTACCATAGAGAACATAACGTCTCCAAATTCGCTTTCCATTTTATCTTTATCACCAGAAACTACCTCAGTTTTAAACTCCTTTAGCTCCTCCTCTACTTTTTCCCATACTTGAATAGGTTCTTCCCAATCAAATCCAACTCCTGCAACTTTTTCTTGAATTCTGTTGGCTTTTACTAATGCTGGCAAACTATTTGGCACACCTTCTAAAACGCTAGTTTTACCTTCTTGTAGTTTTAGGTTTTCCCAATTACGTTTTACATCATCTTCATTATCAACTTTTACATCTCCATAAATATGAGGGTGTCTGCTTATTAGTTTTTCACAAATACTATTACAAACATCAGCAATATCAAAATCGTTAGTTTCACTTCCTATTTTAGAATAGAAAACAATATGAAGTAAAACATCACCTAATTCATTTTTAACTTCATCTAAATCGTTATCTAGTATGGCATCACCTAACTCATATGTTTCTTCAATGGTGAGATGACGAAGAGTTTCCATCGTTTGCTTTTTATCCCATGGGCATTGTGCACGCAACTCATCCATAATGGTTAATAATCTATCAAATGCTTTTAACTGATTTTCTCTTGAATTCATTAATAATGTTTTTGTAAAAATACAACTAATGAAGTTTTATTTAATCCTTTGAAACAAAAAATCCAGCGATAATGCTGGATTTTTAATATTCTAAATATTATAAGTTATGATGCATTTTGAATTTTAATTAAGTTTAAAGCAGAACCTGCATTGAACCACTCAATTTGAGCATCGTTATATGTATGATTTAATTTAATAACATTTTTTAATCCATCAGCGTGAACAACTTCCAAAGTTAGTTGTTTATTAGGAGTGAATTCATTTAAATCTAAAAAGTTAAATGTATCATTTTCTTGAATTAAATCGTAATCACTTTCATTTGCAAAAGTTAAACCTAACATTCCTTGCTTTTTAAGGTTTGTTTCATGAATACGTGCAAAAGATTTTACTATAACCGCAGCAACTCCTAAATGACGTGGTTGCATGGCAGCGTGTTCTCTAGAAGACCCTTCACCGTAGTTATGATCTCCAACCACTATGGTTTTGACATCCGCTTTTTTGTACTCACGTTGAACATCTGGAACTCCACCATATTCACCTGTTAATTGGTTTTTAACAAAGTTTGTTTTATCATTAAAAGCATTTACGGCACCTATTAATGTGTTATTTGCAATATTATCTAGATGACCTCTAAAACGTAACCAAGGTCCAGCCATAGAAATATGATCTGTCGTACATTTTCCAAAAGCCTTAATTAATAATTTTGCTCCAGTAATAGAATTCCCAATAGGCTCAAATGGAGTTAAAAGTTGTAATCTTTCAGAATCACTAGCTACTTTAACTTGTACATGACTTCCGTCTGCTTCTGGCGCTAAATACCCATTATTCTCTACAGCAAAACCTTTAGGAGGTAATTCCCATCCTGTTGGCTCATCAAACATAACTTCTTCACCATTTTCGTTAATAAGTTTATCAGTTATTGGATTAAAATCTAATCTACCAGCAATTGCAATAGCCGCAGTAATCTCAGGAGAGGCTACAAATGCATGTGTATTTGGATTACCATCAGCACGTTTAGCAAAGTTTCTGTTAAAAGAATGTACAATACTATTTTTTGGTGCATTTTTTGGATCACTATAACGTGCCCATTGCCCAATACAGGGCCCACAAGCATTTGTGAATATCTTAGCATCAAGTTTTTTAAAAACTTGAAGAATACCATCTCTTTCAGCAGTATATCTAACTTGTTCAGAACCAGGATTAATTCCTAATTCTGCTTTCATTTTAACACCTTTATCTAGAGCTTGTTGTGCTATGGAAGAAGCACGAGATAAATCTTCGTAAGATGAATTTGTACAAGAACCAATTAACCCCCACTCAACAGCAAGCGGCCAGTCATTAATTGTAGCTTTCTCATTAATATCTTTTCCAACTGATGAAGATAAATCTGGAGTAAAAGGGCCGTTTAATAAAGGTCCTAATTCTGAAAGGTTGATATCAATAACTTGATCAAAATATTGCTCTGGATTTGCATATACTTCAGCATCAGCTGTTAAATACTCTTTTATAGCATTTGCTGCATCAGCAACATCCGCTCTATCTGTTGAACGTAGATAACGTTCCATAGATTCATCATAACCAAAAGTAGAAGTTGTAGCTCCAATTTCAGCTCCCATATTACAGATAGTTCCTTTTCCTGTACATGACATTGAAGTTGCTCCTGGACCGAAATATTCAACAACTGCTCCAGTTCCACCTTTAACAGTTAAAATTTCTGCTACTTTTAAAATAACATCTTTTGGCGCTGTCCAACCAGATAATTTTCCAGTTAATCTTACCCCAATTAATTTAGGAAACTTAAGCTCCCAAGCCATACCAGCCATTACATCAACAGCATCTGCACCCCCTACACCAATTGCTATCATTCCTAATCCACCAGCATTAACTGTATGAGAATCTGTTCCTATCATCATGCCTCCAGGGAATGCATAATTTTCTAATACTACTTGGTGAATAATACCAGCTCCTGGTTCCCAGAAACCTATTCCATATTTATTTGAAACCGATTCTAAAAAGTTAAACACTTCGCTACTTACGGAGTTTGCATGTTTTAAATCTGCTTTTGCTCCTTCTTTTGCTTGAATTAAGTGATCACAATGCACCGTTGTAGGTACAGCAACTTTACTCTTTCCTGCTTGCATAAATTGTAATAAAGCCATTTGTGCAGTAGCATCTTGACATGCAATTCTATCTGGTGCAAAATCCACATAATCTCTACCTCTTACAAATGCTTTTGTTGGATTACCGTCCCAAAGATGAGAATATAAAATCTTTTCTGAAAGTGTTAATGGTTTACCTACAATACCCCGTGCTTTGTCAACACGCTCAGCCATTTTAGTGTAAACACCTTTTATCATATCGATGTCAAATGCCATAAAAAATATTTTAAATTTGGTTTTTAAAAAAAGTAATACAAAATTACGAAAATAATATAAAGTTATTAAATAAAGCCTTTATTATACTATCCTTATTTATTAAATTATTATAGTGCTATTATAAATTAAAATCATTTATTTATTTTTAAAAATAAAATGGGAAAAACTATAATTTGTTAACTAAGCTAATAGAAAATTTAAAATAAACTTTTAATAATTTGTTCTTCAAATATTCCTTCAGCTTCAGCTTTATAATTTTTTATAATACGATGACGTAAAATACTGTTAGCAACAGCTTGAACATTTTCAATATCTGGAGAGAACTTCCCATTAATTGCAGCATGTGTTTTAGCAGCTAATATTAAATTCTGTGAAGCTCTTGGACCTGCACCCCAATCAATATATTTATTAACTAAATCAGGTGCAGTTTGAGAATTTGGTCTGGTTTTACCAACCATCGTTACGGCATACTCAATAACGTTATCTGCAATTGGAATTCTACGAATCAAATTTTGAAAATCTATGATTTGTTGATCTGATAACAATGCCTTTACTTTAACCTGAGTATCTGTAGTAGTAGATTTAACAACCAGAACTTCTTCTTCAAACGTTGGGTAATCTAAATTTATAGCAAACATAAAACGATCTAATTGTGCTTCAGGTAAAGGGTATGTACCTTCTTGTTCAATAGGGTTTTGAGTAGCTAAAACAAAATAAGGTAAACTTAATTTGTAATGATGACCAGCAACTGTTACGGCTCTTTCCTGCATAGCTTCTAATAATGCCGCTTGTGTTTTGGGGGGGGTTCTATTAATTTCGTCAGCTAATATAATATTAGAAAAAATAGGACCTTTTATAAATTTAAAATGCCGGTCTTCATCTAAAATCTCACTACCCAAAATATCACTAGGCATTAAATCTGGCGTAAATTGGATACGTTTAAAATCTAAACCTAAAGCCTGGGCAATGGTATTAACCATTAATGTTTTTGCTAAACCTGGAACTCCTATAAGTAAGGAGTGTCCTCCAGAAAAAATGGATATTAAAATTTGATTTATCACCTCATCTTGTCCAATAATAACTTTAGCTATTTCGGTTTTTAAATCCTTGTATTGTTTTACAAATTGTTCTAGAGCAGCTACATCAGACATAAGTTTACTTTTTTAACCAGTTACTTGAAAACTCACAATCTCTGTGTTCTCCACTAATTTTTATATAAGTATCTAATATTTTTACCTCTTGCCACTTTTCAATTTCTCTAATTTTCTTTTCCTCTTCGGCAAGTTGTTTAATTTTTAAAAAATCACGAGCATAATCTGCCTCATGCTCATCTATTCTATCGGTTACAGTTAAAATTTTAAATTTAGTATTACCCATTCTATCTTCTTCACTTAAAACTAAACTAACTTCACCATCTTTTAAGTTTTGAATTTGAGAATATAACTCTGGATCCATTCTTGTTAACTCGAAGTTATAATCTTGTGTAGTTGGATTTATTAATTGACCTCCATCATATTTTGTTTCTTTCTCATCACTAACTTCCCTTGCAGCTTCTGCAAATGTTAAATCACCATTTACTATTTTTTCTCTTACTTTCTCTAACCTTTCTTTAGCCTCAATAACTGCTTCATTTGATACTTTAGGTCTTAATAAAATATGAGCTACATCATATTCTTGACCTCTGATTTTTTCTAAGTATATAATATGAAAACCAAACATGGTTTCAAAGGGATCAGAAATCTCGCCTTCTTGTAGTGAAAAAGCAACTTGTCTAAATTCTTTAATCATTTGAGGCTTTTTCCTATTTAAAGGTGGAAGTTTACCACCTTTACTTGCAGAACCCGGATCATCAGAATACAATAAAGCTTTAGAACGGAAGTTAGCACCGTTTTCAATAATATCAGCTTTAAATTGTTTTAATCTATCTACTATTTTTTGTTTTTCTTGTTCAGATACTTTAGGTTCTGTAACAATTTGAGCTACTTTAAGTTCTGTTCCAAATGTAGGTCTTTCTTCTTTAGGTATTTTATTGTAAAAAGTCCTAACCTCTTCTGGTGTTATTTCAACTTCTTCAACAATTTTAGTTTGCATTTTTTGAGCTAACTGATTAGCTTTAATAATTTCAAACATATCATCTCTGAAACTTTTTTCATCTTCCTTTTTATAAAATTCTAAAAGACGCTCCATAGAACCATTTACCTGTTGTAAAAATTGTTCAGTTGTATAATCTACTTGCGATCTAATTTCTGCATCAGAAACTGGAATACTATCTTGAATTGCATGATGTGCATATAACTTATTCTCTAATAATTTCCCAAACAACTCACAATCGGAAATATCTTTAGTGTCGTATCCGCCAGCTTCTAATTGAAGTCTTTCTTTTGAAACATCTGATTCTAAAACAATATAATCTCCCACTACAGCTGCTACTCCATCAACTTTTATGGCGTTTTTAGTTTTAGTGGTATCTACTTTTTTAGCAACTTCTTCTTTTACTTTATCTTCAATGATTTCTTGTGCAGTCAAAACATTCAAAGAAATTAATGTTGAGAATATAATTGCTGAGTGTTCTAAATTAATTATAGATTTCAAATTGTTTATTTTTAATCGCATCTTTAGTAATATCTTTTTCTAATTCTCTAATGAGTTCTAGCTTACGTTTGTTAATAACTATTTGATCGATAGTTGGTTTCACAAATTCAAGCGGTGCTGTATCATTTCGCAATAATACATCATTAATTTGCATCAAATATACTCCTAATGAATCTTTGAGTTGTACAAAATTAGATTTTTTTAACAGTTGATTTTTGTTTTCGGGAGTAACCGCTGGAATTTTATCAATAACTTGGCTTAATTTTATCCAAATAGAATCGTTAAAAGAGTATGATTTAAATTGTATTGAAATAGAATCTAATATCTTTTTATCCTTTGGATTATAGCGTTTAAATTGTTCTTGAATTTTATTATAATCAATGATATTTTCATCAACATGAATGTATCTAAATTTTAACAACTCTTCATTCAGTTTAAAAATATCTTTATTATTGTTGTAATAAACAGCTGCTTCGTCGTTGTTAACTTCTGTATTGATATTTCTTTTAACCAAAGCTTCAATATAAGCTTTGGAATATAAATCGTTTTTATACTGAACTACCAATTTATCAAAAGCTTGTTGCTTACCATAACTTAAATTCAAAATTGCGCCATCAACGAATAATTGTTGTGTTGCCCATCGATTTATAAAATTTTGAACTAAGAGAGTACTATCTTCTTTTGAAGCACCTTCTTGAACTAAATCTTTAATATCGTCTATATACAAATACGATTCGTTAACTCTAGCTATTGGAATTCGATCGTCTAATTTTTTAAAAAAATCACAAGATGTAGCTAAAAGTATTAAAATTAATATGGGAAATTTAAAGCGCACTATTAATTTTTAATTTGAGTTTTAACATGTGATAAAACATCTTGATTAATAATTATTTTATATTTCTCTTTTAGTTGCTTAATCCAATTTTCTTCTTTTTGAGTTTGATAATCACTTATAACTGAACCTTTAGCTTCATCAAAAGTTTTTAGGGTTTCAGGAATTATTGTTTTTACTAAAACTGCAACATATGCGTTATTGTGATTGTAAATTTTAGATATGCCTTCTTTAAAATCAAAACCTTCTGGAATTGATTGATGATTTTCTTCAATCATACCTTGAGTAAATATAACTTCAATATTATCATTACTATTTACAAGTGATTTTATTTGATCTAAATCCATGCCTTGATCTAACAACTTCGAAACTTTTTTGATAGTTTTCTGTTTTGCAGAAGATGCTACTACGGCATCTATAGTTTTAGGAGAAACGTATTCGGTCATATGATTATTATAATATTCTTGAATACCGATTGAATCTGTTTTAGAAGCATTCCAAATAGTAGATTCCATAAGTTCAAAAAGCAATAAACCATCTCTGTACTCCTGAACTATGTTGGCAAAATCTTCATTTTCATCTTCTAAATTATCTTCATGATACTCAACTAATTTTTCATTTAAAAAAGACTCGTATTTATTAGAGATTATAAAACTGTAAGAGCCTTTTTGAATTGGACTACGCTGGGTTTTTTCAAGATACTCTCCAAAATTCAAAAATGAATATTGTTTTTTACCTATTTTTAATAATATTTCTTCACTCGTAAAATCGGAAGGTAACTTCCAAGTTCTTTTAAAATAATCATCATTAAAAATAGATTCAAAATATTTTAATGCTGGTTGCTCTTTATTAATTTTATAAAGCTTTCTTAACTTAGTTACTAAAGCATCATCGATTAATTTAGATCTATCGTCACGTTTTACTTTCTCTATTAATTCTGTTTTAATAGCTTCAAAATCTGCTATTGGCTTTTTATTATATAATTTAACAATATGCCAACCGTAATTTGTTTTAAAAGGCATAGAAACATCCCCTTCATTTTCTAATCCAAAAGCAATGTCTTCAAATTCTTGAACATTTAATTGACCACCAGAAAAAGGGGTTAACATACCTCCTTTAGGAGCCGAATTTATATCATCAGAAAATTGTTTAGCTAATGATTCAAAATCTTCACCCTGAGTAATTTTTTTATAAATCTCTTGAATTTTTACTTCAGGTTTTTCAGCAAGCGAATCACCTTCTTTATTAATTAACATAATATGAGCTACAGTACGTTCCCCTCTAGATAAACGTTTGTCTAAAACATTAACAATATGGTAACCAAAACGAGTTCTAAAAGGCATTGATATGCCTCCAACTTGAGTATTAAAAGCAACATTTTCAAATTTGTAAACCATTTTAAAACCAGAAAAATAACCTAATTTTTCACCAAAAATAGTTTGTCCGTTATGCACTTCACTTCTAACTTTCTCAAAACCTTCATTTGAGGCTCTATCTCTAAATTTCAATATTTTATTATAAGCTATTAAAGTATCTTCAGGATTGGCATCCTCGTCAACCTTAACTAGAATATGATTAGCATTTATATCGTAAGATATTCGTTCATAAGCTTCTTCAACTAAAGCATCTGTCACTTTACTATCTTTCATAAAACTGGAGGCAAGTTGTTTTTTGTAATTAGAAAGTTCCCTTAGATATAAAGGGTTTTTATCCAAATCTAAAGCCCTTGCTTCTATGAGTTTTAATTTATAATTAGTGAAAAGCTTTAAATACTCATCTACATCTTTTTGAGACTCATCTTGAACTAAATCTAAATTTTTATTATAAACTCTAATAAATTCTGAAGCAAAAACTGAATCACTACCAACAGTAAAAAGAACCTCTTTTACTTGGCAATTAGATTTTAAGGATAATATTGTTATGAAAAAAATGATTAAATTTCTTAAGTTCATTGGTTTTACTGTTTTACTAGTTAATTTTGAATGCATTATTTAATTTTTTTAAGCTCCATATTTGTTATGGGTAATTTTTGAAATATTTAATTAAACAGATACAAAAATACTAATATATAGCTATTTTACAAGTTGTTTTAAAACGTTTAAAGAAAGCAATAATTATTCTTTTAATCCTTACTTTTGCCTATTGTTTTTAAGTTATTATCATAATAGTAAAAATTTAAAAAGTATACATGCGAAAACTTAAATTAATTTGGGATTTTTATGGACCAAATTCTAGCAAAATTGCTGAACATCATGAAATTCACTTAAAAGAATATGTGAAGTTAGAGCGTTTAAATATTTCTATAACAGGTGTGGAAAATTTAAATGAAACTCATGCAATCGCTTTTTTAGTGGTTGATGAAACCATTATGAAACCTATAAGAGACGCTTTAAAACCTCACAGAGGTCAAGTTTATGGTGAATAATATTTATTTTTCTTTTTTAAACACATAGGTGTAAAGCCACATTAAGGTAAACGTTGGAATGACATCAAAACCTGGAAGTGCCTCTTCAACAAATGTAATTATTCCAGCTATTTTTCCTGATTTTCCTTTGTAAAGCTTCATCATTAGCCAACCAGATAAAGGTGCCCAAAAGATATCTGAAAATTCCCCAATACCCGGAATTAAAAAAGAAACATACCCAATAGCATCGAAAATAATGCCTATTACTAATTTTTTGTATTTATTCATTTAATCTAAATTAAAAAACTTTAAGTCAAAAAACATACCAAAAAACTATTTCTCAATAAGTTTTAAAAAAATTCATTCCTATGTTTCATTTTTTTAAAACTTCCCTCTAAACCCTGAGGTAGTTATAATAGAGTTTTGTCTTTATAAACCATGTATCATGATACAGTTATGATTTATATAAATATCTACGTTTACAACTGGAGTTTTAACTTAACATTAATAGGTTCTTAAATTTGTGTTTAAACGTACTTAAAATTAGTGGCGTCTTAAAAAATCATCAACAATTCTTGACAATTTACTGAGCTCAACGATGAAACCATTCTGTATGTTTGTTATGTGTACTAATCCAAAAAAATTAAAATATAATGTTTATAAGGTGAATATAGCTCGATATCTTTTACAATAACCATTTCTTTATATGATTCTTTAAACATAGCGCCTTTCCATATTTCAGAAGGGGTCTTTATTATAAACTAGAGTTAAAAACCGAGTCGCTTTATATCCACTACAAAGGTTTTTAACAAAACCTCACTCAACCAAACCATTAATAATATTATCATATCTAATATTAACATCACTTGTTACTTTAATATTTTAATATTCAAAATTTTTATCTGATAAGTTATTATTTTTAATGATTTTAAAATTGTTCGACATAACTATAAGTGTTAAATTCACAACATTATTTATTAAAGATGATTCAAGCAAAAAATATTTATAAAAATTACGGCAATTTACAAGTTTTAAAAGGTGTAAATATTAACATTAAAAAAGGCGAAATTGTTTCTATAGTTGGAGCCTCTGGCGCAGGTAAAACAACCCTTTTACAAATACTTGGAACTCTAGATAAAGCTTCCCAAAAAGATGATTTCCAATTGTTAATAAACGAAACAGATATGAATAATCTTAATGATAAAGCATTAGCAAAGTTTAGAAATGAACATATAGGATTTATATTTCAGTTTCATCAATTACTTCCAGAATTTACAGCTTTGGAAAATGTGTGCTTGCCAGCTTTTATAAAAGGCACAAAAAAAACAGATGCAGAAAAACGCGCTAAAGAATTATTAGATTTTTTAGGTTTAACAAACAGATATAATCACAAACCAAACGAACTTTCTGGTGGAGAACAGCAACGAGTTGCTGTAGCCAGAGCTCTTGTAAATAATCCAGATTTAATTTTTGCCGATGAGCCATCTGGAAATCTTGATAGTGAATCGGCTGAAAATTTACATAACCTATTTTTAAAATTACGTAATCAGTTTGGACAAACTTTCATTATTGTTACCCATAATGAAGAACTAGCAAATATGGCAGACAGAAAACTAACAATGGTTGATGGAAATATTAAATCTTAAAACTAAGATTTCAAAAAAAATATTATTTAACTGGCTATTAAGATGTTATATTTTTTTTGTAAATTAGGTAGAACTAAACCACAACTAAACTTTCTAATTATGAAATTATTCTACTCCACCTGTTTATCGGCTATTTTTATTGTTTCTTGTAAAAATGATAAAATAAAAACCTCTTTAACATCAACTGATAATATTGAAAACATAAAAAGTATTGAAGGTGTTTGGCAAATGGTAGGTTATTACAATTATCAGGATAATAAAGTTGTAGACTCATTTATGAGTAGCGATAATTATAAACAAATAAAAATTTACACAGCAACAAAAGTTATGTGGAGTCGATTGAATAGACTAGATTCTACAGATTGGTTTGGATATGGCGATTATAAGATTACAGATAATTTACTAACTGAAACTATAGTTTATGGTTCAAATTCTATGAATAAAGCGATTGAAAAAAATAATGCGTTTAACTTCGAATTGATTATTGGTAATAAAACCTACTATCAAATTGAACTTGACGAAAACGGAGATCGTATTTTGTCTGAAAATTATATTAGAATAGAATAGATTTTAAAAACACTTATTTTAATTAATTTCCACTTATTACCTTTGTTTAGAAAACGCTACAATTGGTAAATAAATTAAAATCATCCGAATTAAAAGAATTTCTAGATAGTAAAGTTGAGCAATATAACAACGTTAAATTTATAAATTCAGACCCTATTCAAATACCCCATTTATTTTCTTTAAAAGAAGATATAGAAATTTCTGGATTTTTAACAGCTACCATTTCTTGGGGAAACCGAAAAAGTATTATCAATAATGCAAAAAAACTAATAAATTTACTTGATTATGCACCTTATGATTTTGTTTTAAATCATCAAGATACTGATTTAGAAAAATTAGAGCCTTTCGTTCATAGAACATTTAATGGCACCGATTGTATACAGTTTATAAAATCGCTTCAACATATTTATAAATCTCACGGTGGGTTAGAATCTTTGTTTTCAAAACACGCACAATCAAATTCAATTCAAAATAGTATTTCGAAGTTTAAGACTATTTTTTTTGAAATTAATCATTTACAACGAACTCAAAAACACATTAGCGACCCATTAAAAAATTCAGCAGCTAAACGTATTAACATGTATTTACGTTGGATGGTTAGAGATAATAACTCTGGAGTGGATTTTGGATTATGGAAAAATATCTCACCTGCCATACTTTCATGCCCACTAGATGTGCATTCTGGAAATGTGGCCAGAAAACTTGGGCTATTAAAAAGAAAACAAAATGATGCCAAAGCTTTATTAGAATTGGATACATCTTTAAGAAAATTGGATAAAAATGATCCTGTTAAATACGATTTTGCTTTATTTGGTTTAGGAGTTTTTGAAGGATTTTAATTGATTCTTTTAGTATATTTATTAATTATAAACTAACATTTAAACCATGAAATATTATTTAGCTTTTTTATTTTCAATTTGTACAGCAATCGTTTTTTCGCAAAAAAGAAAAATAGCAATAGATACAACTGTTATCACAAAACATAATACTACAATAAATGGTGAAAGTTTTGCCTATACAGCTACCACTGGAATGCAACCGGTTTGGAATGAAAAAGACGAACCAATTGCAAGCTTATATTACACTTATTATGAGCGAGATAATATTAAAGATAGAGCAAATAGACCTCTAGTTATCTCTTTTAATGGTGGTCCTGGATCTGCATCTGTTTGGATGCACATAGCTTACACAGGGCCTGTAGTTCTAAATATTGATGACGAAGGATATCCTATACAACCTTATGGCATAAAAAATAACCCTCACTCAATCATTGATGTTGCTGACATTGTGTATGTTAACCCTGTAAATACTGCATATTCTAGAATGATTGAAGATAAAGAAGGGAAATTACCTAAACGTGAAACATTTTTTGGAATTAATACAGACATTAAATATTTAGCTGAATGGATTAACACCTTTGTGTCTAGAAAAAGTAGATGGGAATCTCCAAAATATATTATTGGAGAAAGCTATGGAGGTACTCGAGTTATGGGGTTAGCTAATGAGCTTCAAAATAACCAATGGATGTATTTAAACGGTGTTATTATGGTTTCTCCTGCAGACTATAAATTATATAGTACATCACAACCTATTTATTCTGCATTAAACCTACCCTATTATACTGCAGCTGCATGGTATCAGCAAGTATTACCTTCAGAATTGCAACAAAAAGATTTATTAGAAATTTTACCAGAAGTTGAAAATTACACCATAAATTATGTGATGCCTGCCATTGCTAAAGGTGGTTTTATTCAAGAAAATGAAAAGTTAGAAATCGCTAAAAAAATGGCCTACTATTCTGGTTTATCTGAAAAATCCATATTACAATATAATTTAGATGTACCAACCTCGTTTTTTTGGAAGGAATTATTACGCGATAAAACTGGACAAACCATTGGAAGATTAGATTCGAGATATTTAGGAATAGATAAAACTGAAGCAGGCAGTAGCCCTGATTTTAATGCTGAGATAACCTCATGGATGCATTCTTTTACACCAGCAATAAATTATTATATTAGAGAGCATCTCAACTTTAAAACAGACGTTAAATACAATGTATTTGGAGATGTACATCCATGGGATAATAGAAATAATGAAGTGCGTGAAGGCTTACGATTGGCTATGGCTCAAAACCCGTATTTAAAAGTACTTATACAGTCTGGTTATTATGATGGTGCAACTACTTATTTTGCGGCAAAATATACCATGTGGCAAGTAGACCCAAGCGGCAAAATGAAAGACCGCTTTACCTTTAAAGGTTATAGAAGTGGACATATGATGTATTTGAGGAAAGATGACTTAAAAACAGCAAATGAAGATATTAGAGAGTTTATAAACAACTCATTATCTAAAGGAAAAGCTGCAAAATATGTTAAAGAATAATTTCAATAAAAACTACAAAAAAAAAGACTGGATATTACCAGTCTTTTTTTCTTTTAATAATAAAATATTATCCCTTTAACCAAGCATTTCGTGTAGCTTTTTGAGCATCTGTAGCATCTTCTCTTTCCATAATACCCTTACCATTTGTAAATGTTTTAGTTGTAGTTGTTTTAATAAATACTTCTTCTTCATTTCTTTCTAATTTAACATCAACTTCTTTTCCAGGCTTCCAACTAAAAACTTGCTGTAAAACTTGGTTAGCGTTTTGCATTGTTAAATCTGTACCGTCAATAGATTTTATAATATCGTTTGGTAGTGCGCCGTTATCAGCCCAAAAACTATTATTTAATACAGCATCAGTAAAGAAAATTGTTCCTTTAACTGGGTCACCACTAACAATTGGCATTCCGCCCATTAAAATATAATTAGTCTCAACTTTACCTTCGCTAATTTCTAAACCTACTTTTTCAAAAAAATCGTTATAGCTTATTGGAATATCTCCTACAACATGGGTATTTAAAAATTCTCCAACAGATGGAAAAGTCATAGCTGTAATTTCATCAATTAACTTATCATCTTCAAATGGTTTATTTTTTCCGTACTTATTAGATAATTCTTTCATTAAGGATAAAATACCTCTATTACCATTACTTTCTTCACGCATTAAAATATCAATACACATGCCAATTAAAGCACCCTTTTGGTATACATTTAAATATTGATCTTTGTAAGGAGCTTTTAAAACATTTTCGCTCATGATAGTAAAACTCATCGCATCATTTAAACGCTTAGATCCCTGAATTTTATCCATGATTTTATTGAAGAAGTCATCCTCAGTAACCAAATCTTCATCTACTTGAAATAACGTAGCAAAATATTCAGTAACACCTTCATACATCCATAAATGCTTAGAAAAAGTTGGGTTGTTGTAATCAAAATAATGTACATCTTCAGAGTGTACACTTAAGGGCGTAACAATATGAAAAAACTCATGCGAAACAACATCAATCATACTTTCAGCTAAAGCCGCCTCATCCATTGATTCTGGCAAAACTACTACTGTAGAAGTATGATGCTCTAAAGCACCAAATCCTTTAGGAGAATCTTCTTTTCCTTCAGATAAATACAAATAGATATCATAACGAGGTGTAGAATTGATATCACCTAAATAGTTTTTTTGAGCTTGCATCATTTTTAATACAGTCTCTTTTAAAGATTTTGCTGAGTGCACTTTATTTGGAGAAAACACACTTAAAACAATTTTAATATCACCAACTTGAAATTCTTCAACCTCCAAATCTCCGTACATCATTGGATTATCTGTAATATCAAAATATCTGGGTGCAAAATAACTTGTAGTAATATTTTTTCCATCTTCACCTGCTTTTTCACTCACATTTTGTAAAGCTGAAGTGCGCACAAATTCTGAAGACGCAGTGATATCTAATTTATATTGATTGTTTTTTAAAGAATCAAAATATCCTATAAAACCGTGTAAATTTAAAACGTAATTATTGGCTTCAATATTGGTTCCTGCTGGAGAAAAAGGTTGCTCCTCTCCAATACCACCTTGTTCTTCAATATCAAACGTATCGTTAACTAAATACGTTATTTTATCTAATTGTTTAGCATTAGTAATAGTCCAAGAATTTACATCAATTTTACTTACAGGCATTTCGTCCCCGTTATAATCTAAAGCCTTAAAATCATCTATATACTTTCCAAAATCACTAACAGAATAGGTTCCTTGAACAACTCTTGGTAATCTATAAATTACAGTTTCTTCTGCGAAACGTCCTGGATTTATTACCACAGGTGCTTTATCATTTTCAATATTAGATAAATTAATTGAAGTCTCTATTGGCAAGTTTACTGCTAAACCGTTAACATTATTTTTAGTTGAACCACAACTAGCTAAAAGCAAACTTCCTATTGTAAAAGCGGAAAAAAATCTAATTTTCATCTATGTTATTTTTAGTTTTTTAAGTGACGTCGAAATTACTATTATGTTACATGTTATCATCTTAATTTTTTGTTAAAATGAGTTATTGTGTATATTCGCTTTATGCAAAAAAAATTAGTTAGCATACTTACACCTTTTAAGAATACAAAAGCTTTTATAGCAGATTGTTTAAAATCTATTTTAGAACAAACTTATTCAAATTGGGAACTTATAATTGTTGATGATCATTCAACAGATGATAGCTACCTCGTAGTGAAATATTTTGCTGAAAAAGATTCCAGAATTAAGCTCATCAAAAATTCAGGAAATGGCATTATCGAAGCCTTACAATTAGCCTTTTCAATTAGTAAAGGCGAATTTATAACTCGAATGGATAGTGATGATATAATGACACCAAATAAACTCGAAGTTTTAGTTAGTAATTTACTAAACTATGGTAAAAAACATGTAGCAACTGGTTTAGTTTCTTATTTTTCTGATCAAGGGATTAGTAATGGCTATAAAAAATATGAGCATTGGTTAAATTCTTTAACTAAAAATGGTACAAATTATTCTGAAATTTACAAAGAATGTGTAATTGCATCTCCATGCTGGATGACATACAGAGAAGATTTGATTGCTTGTGAAGGTTTTAATCCAAACAGATATCCAGAAGATTACGATTTAACTTTTAGGTTTTACAAATACCAATATAAATGTATCCCTTGCAACGAAGTTTTACACCTTTGGCGGGATTATAGTTACCGTACCTCAAGAACGCACAAGCATTATGCTTTAAATTATTTTTTAGATATAAAACTATTTTACTTTTTAGAAATAGATTACAACCCTAATAAAATCTTGATAGTTTGGGGTGCAGGCTTTAAAGGAAAAAAAATTGCTCAGACATTTATAGAAAAAAACATTACCTTTGAATGGATATGTGATAATCCAAATAAAATTGATAGAGTAATTTATGATAAAAAATTAAAGTCTTTTAATTTTTTAGAAAACATAACCAATACGCAAAGTATTATTACGGTTGCAAATGAAAATTCTCAAAAAGAAATAAAAAGCTACATGCATAACCTAAATTTAAAGCCAATTGAAGATTATATTTTCTTCTGTTAATAAAAAAAAATATGTAGCTTTGAAAAATCTAAATACGACATGCAGTTTAAACACCCCGAACTTCTTTACGCGCTATTTTTACTGCTCATTCCTATTATCGTTCATTTATTTCAATTACGAAAATTTCAAAAAGTAGATTTTACAAATGTGGCCTTTTTAAAAGAAGCTACCTTACAAACCCGTAAAAGTTCACAAATAAAAAAATGGTTAATTCTTTTTACTAGGTTATTACTAATAGCAGCTTTAGTTTTCTCCTTTGCACAACCCTTTACATCAAAAACAAATAAATTTAAAACTAAAAAAGAAACGGTTATTTATCTAGATAACTCCTTTAGTATGCAAGCTAAAGGTGTAAAAGGAGAACTTTTAAAACGAGCTGTACAAGATATTATTAATAATATACCAGAGGATGAAAACATCACTTTAATTACAAATGAAAATATTTATAAAAACACGATTATAAAAACCATTAAAAACGATTTATTAAAACTTAATTATTCCTCTAATAAATTATCATTAGAAGCTGCTTTATTAAAAAGCAAATCCACTTTCAATGCTAAAAAAAATATTTTAAAAAACTTAGTTTTTATAAGCGACTTTCAAGAAGACAAGTCTAAATTCAATCCAAAAACAGATTCTTTAACAAATTTACTTTTTGTAAAATTATCACCTGTAAACACCAATAATGTAGCTATTGATAGTGTTTATATTTCTAAAACATCAGCTACATCATTATCTTTAAATGTATTATTAAAAAATAGTGGTGTTCCTATTGAAAATTTACCTATTTCATTGTTTAATAATGATAAACTTATAGCTAAAACATCTGTTAGGATTGAAAAAACAGCTGAAACTATATTTTCTATTCCAAACAACGAAGTTATAAATGGTAAAATCACCATTGATGACAGTCATTTAGAGTTTGATAACATATTATATTTCAACATAAATGAAGCTTCTAAAATTAATGTTTTAGTTATTAATGCCTCTGATGATAATTTTTTAAAGCGCATTTTTACTGAAAACGAATTCAATTACACAGTAGCCCAAGAAAACCAATTAGATTATAATATAATTGAAAAACAAAACTTAATTATATTAAATGAATTAAAAGAAATTCCTGTAGCTTTAAATACCATTTTAAAACAATTTGCTTCAAATGATGGTAGTATTCTTGTTATTCCATCAAAAGAAATAAATATTAATTCATACAATCAACTATTAACTAATTACAATGCAAGTTTTAATATTTTAAACCCTTCTGAAAAACAAATAACAAACATTAATTACGCACACCCTTTATATAACAATGGTGTTTTTGAGAAAGAGGTTAGTAATTTTCAATATCCCAAAGTCAATAGTTTTTACGATATCAATTCAAACAATATATCATATGTTTTACAATTTGAAGATGGGAAAGTTTTCTTGGGTCAAACTCAAAAAATATTTTTATTTTCTTCGGCTTTAAATGAAGAAAATTCTAGTTTTAAAAATTCACCATTAATAGTTCCAACACTTTATAACATTGCAAAACAAAGTTTTAAAATACCAAGATTATATTACACCATTGGAAAAGAAAATACTTATGGAATTGAAACTCAATTGCAACAAGATGCAGTACTCTCATTGGTTAAAGATGATATAAATTTGATTCCAAAACAACAATACTTTAACAATAAGGTGGTTTTAGAAACTATAAACGAACCCATTATTGCTGGAACCTATTCAATTAATAATAAAACGGATGTTTTAAAAAAGATTAGCTATAATTATGATAGAAATGAAAGTGATTTAGTTTACCAAAATATTCTTAATTCTGATCAAATAAAGCAAAGTAACTCAATAACCGAAATTTTCGATTCGATAAAAAGTGACTCAAAAGTTAATGCTCTATGGAAATGGTTTGTTATTTTTGCACTAGCTTTATTGATTATTGAATTAGTTATCTTAAAATTCTTTAAATGAATATACTAATAAAATCTGCTACCATTATAGATTCCAAAAGTGAGTTTCATAATACAACTCAGGATATTTTAATTGAAAATGGTGTGATTGCTGAAATTGCCTACAACATTAAAAACCCAAAAAAATATCAAGAAACTTCTTTTAATAATCTATATGTTTCTCAAGGTTGGTTTGACAGTAGTGTGTGTTTTGGAGAACCTGGGTTTGAAGAAAGAGAAACTATTGAAAACGGACTTAAAACAGCAGCATCTTCAGGTTTTACAGCAATTGCTCTTAATGCCAATACAAATCCGGTAATTGATTGCAATTCAGATATTACTTTTTTACACTCAAAAGCTAGTAAAAGTGCTGTTACTTTATTACCTATAGGGGCTTTAACAGCTGGTGCAAAAGGAGAAGATTTAGCAGAACTCTTTGATATGAATACTGCTGGCGCTTGCGCATTTTATGATTACAAAAAGCCAATTTCTAACCCTAATCTTATGAAGATTGCTTTACAATATGCAAATAATTTTGATGGTTTAGTTTGCTCGTTTCCTCAAGAAAATAAAATTGCGGGGAATGGTGTAATGAATGAACATATTGCTAGTACAAAGCTTGGTTTAAAAGGCATTCCAACTTTAGCTGAATCATTACAAGTAGCTAGAGATTTATTTATATTAGAATATACTGGTGGAAAATTACATATTCCTACTATATCTTCAGCAGATTCAGTATCATTGATTAGAGAAGCTAAAAAGAAAAAATTAGATGTTACATGTAGTGTTGCTATTCATAATTTATATTTTACAGATAAATCTTTACATGATTTTAATACACATTTTAAAGTGTTACCTCCATTAAGAACACAATTAGATATTGATGCTTTAATTGAAGGTATTAAAGATGGGAGTATAGATATGATTACAAGTGACCACAACCCGTTGGATATTGAACATAAAAAAATAGAATTTGATCATGCTTCTTATGGTACAATTGGTTTAGAAAGTGCCTTTGGTGCTCTTCAAAATATATTTACTTTAAAAAAATCAATTGAACTTTTAACAAAAGGTAAATCTCGATTTGGTATAAAAAACACTTCTATAAATATTGGTGAAAAAGCAGATTTATCACTCTTTAATCCTGACGAAAAATACACATTCACTAAGCATAATATTATTTCAAAATCCAAAAATGCGATATTTGAAAATGAAATATTAAAAGGAAAAGTTTACGGTGTTGTATCAAATAATCAAGTACATTTAAATTAATTAACAAATGACTAATCAAGATATTCAAGAAGGTAAAACATTAGCCATTGTTTCATATTTCACGTTTGTTGGACTCATAATAGCTATTATTCAAAATCTAAATAAAAAAAATCCTTTTACTGCCTTTCATAGCAGACAAATGCTAGGTTTAATTTTATTACTCATTTTCTCAAATGTAACTGAGAAATATGTTAACAGTTGGTTGGGAACCCTATTTTGGTTTGCAACTTTTATATTTTGGGTTTTTGGATTAATAAATGCTATTAATGGTGAAGCAAAATTAGCACCATTTTTTGGAAAATTATTTCAAGATTGGTTTTCAAATGTTGGTAAATAAATGAAAAACACATCCCTTTCTCTAGATCATATAGTTAGAAAATCTACTCGAAATGAGTACGCACCTTTATTAATCATGTTGCATGGTTATGGTAGCGATGAAAACGACTTATTCTCATTTGCCTCTGAATTACCTGAAGAACTTTTTATCATTTCAGTAAAAGCACCTTATGCCATTCAACCTTTTGGAAATGCCTGGTACGCGATTAATTTTGATGCTGAAAAAGGAAAATGGAGCGATCATGAACAAGCAAAAGAATCAAGAGATTTAATTGCTAAATTTATTGATGAAGTTCTAGTTATATATCCTGTAAATAAAGATAATGTAACCCTTTTAGGATTTAGTCAAGGTAGTATTTTAAGTTACGCTTTAGCTTTAACTTATCCGGAAAAAGTTAAAAATATCGTAGCTTTAAGCGGATATGTTAATCAAGATATTATTTCTGGTAATCTTATAGAAAAAGATTATTCTAACTTAGATTTTTATTGCTCTCATGGTAGTGTTGATCAAGTGATTCCAGTAGATTGGGCCAGACAAACCGTTCCTTTTTTAAAGAATTTAAATATTAAGCATAAATATTCAGAATTTCCTGTTGGGCATGGTGTAGCTCCACAAAATTTTTATGAATTTAAAAATTGGTTACTTGAGAGAATTTAGGATAACTTTTAGTGTGTTTTTAATATTCATTATTTTTTTTAATTGTAATTCTTAGAATGATGAATGTAACAAAACTATTATTATACCTCAATTTTATTGGATAAACAATCAATCATATAGATATGATACTACATTAGAGGTTCGTTGTGATTTCCCAGAACCTGAAACACCAAAACTAATTGAACCACCGGTATTAAAAAACTTTACTTATGAAGTCATAAGTTTTAACTTTATTCCAGATACTGGAAATAATACCTCTAGATTACAATTTGAAATTAAACTCAATAACAATAATAACTTTACAGTACAAGGAATACCAATATTAACATTAAATTCTGATGGTATAGAATTTACTGGGAGCTACTCCTCCAGCGCTTCAATTCCTTGCTATAATATTGATGCTAATTCTAATTGTATATTAACATACAATTCAGAATCATCTTTAGAATTAGTAATCGTAAATTCAATCGAACTTATTAATGCATCCTATTATTTAATTAATTATCTTATTGTAAACTTTTATTCATTTATAACAAGCCTAAAACCTTCACCATGAATATTTAATATCTCTACCTTTTCATCAAGTTTTAAATATTTACGCAATTTTGCAATATATACATCCATACTTCGTGATGTAAAGTAATTATCATCACGCCAAATTTTTGTTAATGCTAATTCTCGTGGCATTAAATCGTTTTCATGTAAAGCTAATAAACGTAACAATTCGTTTTCTTTTGGTGATAATTTGACGGGGTCACCTCCGTTAAATTTTAAGAAACGAAGTTTCGAATTTAAATCAAATTTTCCTATTTTAAATTCAAATTGCTTACTATCAGAAATTGTTTCTGTAGCTTTACGTTGAATGATTGCTTTTATTTTCATTAATAGAACCTCGCTATCAAAAGGTTTATTTAGGTAATCATCAGCTCCCACTTTATAACCTTTTAACACATCTTCCTTCATGGTTTTAGCTGTTAAAAATACAATAGGTACTTCTGTATTTTTCTCTCTTATTTCTTTAGCTAAAGTAAAACCATCTTTATAAGGCATCATAACATCCAAGATGCACAAATCGAAATCATCTTTTTTAAATTTCTCAAAGCCTTCCATACCATTTTTAGCATGAGTAACTTCATAATCATTCATCATTAAATAATCTTTTAGAATAGTTCCAAAATTAGGATCATCTTCTACTAATAATATTCTTTTTTTATGCTCTTCCATAGTTTTATGATATTAATGGAAGCTTTATTATAAAAGTGCTTCCTTTTTCTTTTTCTGATTCGACTGATACATGACCTTGATGGTCTTCTACTATTCTTTTTACGTAGGCTAAGCCTAAACCATGCCCTTTAACGTTGTGTATATTTCCTGTGTGTTCTCTATAAAATTTCTCGAACACTCTTTTGGCAACAGCTTTACTCATACCGCTACCATGATCTTTCACTTTTAATAAAATATAAGTTCCTATATTTTCGGTGTAAACTTCTATTTTTGGTGCATTTGGAGAGTACTTTATCGCATTATCCAAAATATTTACAATAACGTTTGTAAAGTGCGTCTCATTTGCTAAAACTGATGCATTTTCAGCATCTAAAAATGTTTTTATATAACCTTGTCTATCTTCTACAATAAGTTCAACGTGTGTTATCGCATCTTCAATTAAGTCGTGTAAATCAACTCTATCCTTACTTATATTTAGCTCATTTTTTTCTAGTTTAGATATTCTTAATACATTTTCAACCTGAGCGTGCATACGCTTGTTTTCCTCTTTTATCATAGTAAGGTAACGAATTACCTTCTCTTTATCATCAATTACCTTAGGATTTCTTATGGCATCTAAAGCTAAATTTATTGTCGCTATAGGTGTTTTAAATTCATGCGTCATGTTGTTTATGAAATCACTTTTAATTTCTGATATTTTTCGTTGTTTTAAAAGTTGATATAGCGCACTTGAATAAGCTATTATAATTATAGATGTAAATAAAATTGATAATAAAATCATGCCCATTATAGTTGACAAAATAAATTTTTTATCATCTGGAAAATTCACCAAAAGTTTATATAAACTTTGATTGTTTTCGTCATAAAATATAGGGACACTATAAGTAGAATTAACTTTATTCTCAAAATTATCGCTACTCACTTTTGTTGCTAAATCACTACTATAAATGGCAAACTCAAAATCTATATTAATATCATATTTAGAAAGTTTTTCAGATAATAATTTTCTAATTTCAGCTTCTGAAACTCTTTTATGAATTGGTTTTCTTTTAAAAACTTCTTTAAAATTTTTTTTAAAAGATAATTTTTGGGCTTCATCTATAGTACCACTTCTTATAATATTGGTAATTGGACTTTTCAAATCTTTTTCTGCAGAGTCTACGTCACTATAAATTTCTGTAGTAGAATTTCCAATAATATTTGTAATATCAAGGCTATCTAAACCGATGTCAAAGAGCGAGGAAGAGAGTTTATAATTCTCTTCTAATACATTACTTTTATAGATGAGTGTTTCTTTAGTACTGTTATTTTTTCGGTAAATTAATAACTGAGAAACAGCATCTTCATCTGCCTTTTTTTCTTTATCTAAACTTAAATATTCAGAAAAATACTGTTCAAATTCATTCTCTTCTATTGTATTAGACACATTATTTAATACTGTAACTACATTATATTTAAAGCGTTCTTTTTCGTTATTTACAGAACCTTTTATGTAATAAGCTTGTATAGATATGATGCCTACAAGTGATAAACTCATTAATATTATCAGTAGAATGAATATTCTTTTGCTCATCAATCAAAATTAACATTTTAACATTTAGCAGTCTTATCTTTTAACCTTACATTAACAAAAATGTTAAATTTTAAGAATATCAGCTTTTTTTATAATTGCACTATGTATTTTTAGAATTTGATTTTTTGTATTAGCTAAACTTACATTGTTAATTACATAATCTGAATTCTTTATTTTTTTCTCCTCAGGCCATTGATTTTTCATAATTGCTTCAATCTTCTCCTTTGTAGTATGATCTCGTTTTAAAAGACGCTCTATACGTAAAGCTTTGTTAGCAGTAACTGTTATTACGTAATCACACAGTTTATATCCACCACTTTCAAATAATATGGCTACTTCCTTAATAATATAAGTTGAAGTTTGCTTTTTAACCCATTTATCAAATTGCAAAGCAACTTTTGGATGAACTATCGCATTCATCTTTCTTAAATAGATAGGGTCGTTAAAAATAATATTCCCTAAAAAAGGTTTATTAAGCTCACCATTTATATAGGCTTCATTTCCAAATAATTGAATCAATTTCCGTTTGATAACTTTTGATTTACGCATCAAATTTTTAGCTTCTTCATCAGCAATAAAAACTGGCACTCCTAAAAGATTAAATTCTTTTGCAACCGTAGTTTTACCACTACCAATACCTCCTGTTAAGCCTACAATTATCATTTAGTTATTATAAATTCAATACGTTGTTGATTAATTTTAGAATTTTTAACTTCTGAGGGGATTTTTGAAAACTCAGGAATTAAAAACGACTGGTTATCATTAATTTTATTGTAATCACAAATAATTTTAAAATCTTTACTTGTAATTTTACTGTAATTACTTAAACTAACGTTAAACGATACACCCACAGTTTTTGGGAAAAATTTTAATTCAATCTGTTTAGGTTGATTGATGATAACGATAGGTATATTTAAAGAACCCTCTGTAAACTTTTCAACTTTTGCTTTTAACAAAACGTATGTGTTAGAAAACTTTAAATCCTTATTGTTTTTAGGTAATTTCAACCTAGCTTGTGATGATAAATCTTCTCTAATATCTTTTATAATTATAGCTTCTGTCTCTAAATAGTTAATTTCGTTAACTATTATATTTGGACCTACGATAACAACAGAATCGGGTTCTGAAATCAAATCTGAAGCCATATCAAAACCAGGTATAAAATTAATAGTTGCATTGACTTTCACAGGTATTTTTTTTACCAAGTTTACACCATACCTAAACATCAAGGTATCTGGAGATAAATTAAGCAATTCTACTTCCTTATCAAACTGTGTGTTTTTTAAATAAGCAGCAGACTTATTCCATAAAAATAAACCCTCTTTCTTGTAAACATCTTTGCTAAAATCAATTTCAATTTTAGGATTTGAAAAATAATATTTAAGCCATTTAAAACCATGTGTTTTTAAAGTGATATTAAGTTTGATAGAATCACTTAAAATAATGTTTTCTTGAGGCACATTAAGTTTTTCAATTTCGAAAGCTAATGTGTTTGTATAATCTTTTGATAGTTTTAAAACGATTAGAATGATAAATGCTGAAAACAAAAACAAAAAAAACACATTGATTTTTCTGTTTTTAAAAGAAGAAATAATTTCTGATTTCAGATTTTTCATCGTTTCAAATTAAAAAATAATTCTGGAAAATACGTTTCTGGTTTATTATTTAATATAGAAACTACAAAGGTAGATTTTAAAAAAGCAAAACCATATCCAAAAAATTGTACTAAAATAGCTAATAATGATAGTAATGAGACCACAAAATTTTTAGTAGACTCTAAGGCAACACTAAAAACTATCATAAAATACAAAATATAAGCTAATAAAAACCATTTAAAATTCAATAAAAACAAACATAAAGAAAGTATAAAACCTACAACAAATAGTGTTGGAAACCAATACGTTATTTTTTTTGATTTAGGATGCCATATACTTAGAATAGGACGAACTAAACCAAATTTATACACTTGTTTATAAAATTTAATTAAAGAAATGCGACGTTTATGGTATATAAAAGCTTCGGGGATTAATTTTGTTTTAAATCCTAAATTCCAAAGACGCATAGATAAATCTGGATCTTCACCAGGATGTATATTCCCAAAACCTTTTGAGACTTCAAAAGCTTTTTTAGAAAGACCCATATTAAAACTTCTAGGTTGAAACTTATTTACGCTTTTATTATTTCCCCTTATACCGCCTGTGGTTATAAATGAAGTCATAGAGAAATTTATGGCTTTTTGAAGATTTGTAAAAGATGGATGTGCTGCATCTGGTCCGCCAAAACAATCTACATAACTCTCATTCAAACTTTTAAAAACACTATTTAAATAGTTTTTTGGCACAATACAATCACTATCTAAAATGACAAAATAATTACCTTTAGCCTTTTTCATACCGAAGTTTCTTGAATCTCCGGGACCGGAGTTTTCCTTAAAGAAATAGGAAATATTTAGTTTGTTTTTGTACCTATCAACGACATATTTTGATGGTTTGGTTGAGCCATCTTCAATGATTACTATCTCAAAAGGAAATTCAGTTTCTAAAGCTTCAAAACTTTGTAAAAGTTCTTGTATTTCGTCTGGACGATTAAAAACTGGAATTATAAATGAAATTTGTAGTTGCATGAAACTAGTTTGTTACGCTTGCGTTAGGGATTGAAGCTAGCTACTGTGTAGCGCGAAAAGCCCGACCCTGACTTTTTCAGGGTAACGCCCAAATTATATTAATTTACACAAATGTAACCAATATGAACAAAAAAGCCACCTTAATTAAGATGGCTGATTATATATATTATATAAATAATTTATTATTCTCCTGTGAAGGTACTCATTACGGCATTACTTACACCCATATTACTAAATCCACCGTCGTTATATAGGTTTTGTAGTGTTACACGTTTTGTTAAATCGCTAAACATTGCTACTGTATAATTAGCACAATCTAAAGCAGTTGCATTACCTAGTGGCGACATTTTTTCGGCGTAAGCAATAAAACCATCAAATCCTTTTACACCACTACCAGCAGTTGTTGGCGTAGGCGATTGAGAAATTGTATTTACACGCACTTTTTTATCAACTCCAAAGAAATATCCAAAACTACGTGCTATACTTTCTAAATAAGCTTTATTATCGGCCATATCGTTATAATCTGGAAATACACGTTGCGCAGCCATATAAGTTAGAGCTACAATACTACCCCACTCGTTCATCGCATCGCTTTTGTAAAGTGTTTGCATTAATTTATGGAAAGACATCGCAGAAACATCGGTTCCTTTTTGGGTCCAATCATAATTTTGATCGGTGTAATGTTTTCCTTTTCTCACGTTAATTGACATACCAATAGAATGTAAAACAAAATCAATTTTCCCACCTAAAATCTCCATTGATTTATCTACCAAATTTTGTAAATCCTCTAAAGAAGTAGCGTCAGCAGGAATGATTTGAGAACCTGTTTTTTCGGCTAACTCATTAATTTGCCCCATCCGCATGGCTACAGGCGCATTTGTTAAAACAAAACTTCCGCCTTCTTCATGAACGCGTTCTGCTGTTTTCCAAGCAATTGAGTTTGAGTCTAAGGCTCCAAAAATGATTCCTTTTTTTCCTTTTAATAAATTGTATGACATAATTGTAATTTTATGTATTGATTAGTTTATGCGTTTTAAGTATAACAGGGACAAAAGTAATAAACTTTGAACGTTAAACTTTAACTTTTTTTAATTCAGTAATTCTTTAGCATGAGCAATGGCTGATGATGACATTTCTAAACCTCCTAACATTTGAGCAATTTCAACAATACGTTCATCGTGAT
This sequence comes from Flaviramulus sp., assembly GCF_982512915.1. Taxonomy (NCBI): domain Bacteria; kingdom Pseudomonadati; phylum Bacteroidota; class Flavobacteriia; order Flavobacteriales; family Flavobacteriaceae; genus Flaviramulus; species Flaviramulus sp. The sequence continues at coordinate 60,983 of NZ_CEWOCJ010000011.1, forward strand.
TTAATTTTACTAGGTTGGTTTGAGTTACATCATTTACATCCTCTTTAAATACTTTAAAATGAGAATGTCCTTTTGCTGCAATTTGTGGTAAATGAGTTATTGAAAATACTTGCATGGTTTTACTCATTTGCAACATAATATCTCCCATTTTATTAGATATTTCTCCAGAAACTCCCGTATCAATCTCATCAAACATAATGGTAGGCAATTGAATATATTTTGCTAAAACTGATTTTATAGCTAACATAATTCTTGATAATTCTCCTCCCGATGCTGCTTTTTTAAGCTCATTAAAACTTCCACCTTTATTTGCTGAAAATAAAAATGATAATTCGTCTTTTCCGTTAGCATGAAACAAATTAGTAAATACTAAATCTATTTTAAATTGAGCATTTGACATTCCTAAACTTGCTAAGATGTTTTCTAACTGATTTTTTAACTCAGGAATCACTTTTAAACGATTGGTATTAATAGTTTTAGCAATAGTAGTCAATTCAATTTCTTTGGCTTTAATTTCCTTTTGCTTTTTATTAATAGTATCATCTAAATTTTCAGTAATAGAAACCTTTTCATCTAGTTGATTTTTTATTTCAATAAGTTCTGGAATAGAAACGACCACATGTTTTTGCATCAAATTATGAAGTATTTTAAGCTTAGAATCTACAAACTCTAGCCTATTTGGATCTGCATCCAAACAATCTTGCAATCTGTTTATTTCAGTGAATACATCGTCAATTTCAATTAAACTACTTTGCGTTCTATTAAAAATATCTTCATATTTTGTAGCATACGATGCTAATTTTTGAAGTGTATTTTTTAATGATGTTAATGATGCTATAACACCTATTTGCTCTTCGCTCAACAATTGGTATGCTTCAGAAAGTTTTTCTTGAATAATTTCTACATTATTTAACGTTTCATATTCTTCCTCAAGAGTTTCTAATTCACCTTCAACTAAATTAGCCTCAGTCAATTCATTTAGCAAGAATGAATTATAATCATGCTCTTTTATTGCTTCAGCTTGAAATACTATAAGTTCTTTTAAGTCCTTCTGAAGCAATTTGTAAGCCTTTAACTGATGTTTAAATAGAAGCAACTCATCTTCGTTTTTAGCTAAAGCATCAATTACTTGAAATTGAAATTCATTACTGGTAAGCTCTAAAGTTTGATGTTGTGAATGAATATCAATTAAACGTTCTCCTAATAATTGTAAACTATTTAAATTTACAGGGGAATCGTTTACAAAGGCTCTTGATTTACCTGAAGGTAATATCTCTCTTCTTATGATGGTTAACGTTTCAAAATCAAAATCTTCAGCTAAAAAAAAAGCTTTTAGATTATAGTTTGAAATATTAAAAACGGCTTCAATGACACATTTTTCCTCAGGATTTTTCAAACTACTTAAATCAGCACGCTTACCCAAAATCAAAGATAAACCACCCAGCAAAATAGATTTTCCAGCACCAGTTTCACCTGTAATTATGGAAAAACCATCTTTAAAATCTACTTGAAGATTATCAATTAACGCGTAATTTTTTATCGAAAGTGATGTGAGCAAAATTTTATTTATTATTTAATTATAAAATAAATATAGTGAATGACTTTAAAAAAAGTAGCTATTAAAACTTAATATTTTGCCATTTGCTACTGTACATCGGTGCAATTCTTTGAAGAGTTTCTTTTACACTAGATATATTAACACTAGGGCCATCAGAAAAAATCTGCTCTATTTCATCAGCTTTAGCATCAAAAAAAGTTCTCAGAATAAAAGAATTTGGTCTACGACTATTCATTGTTTGGAACTGTTTTAAAGAATTTGCTATTGCATCCTTTCCAGATTTAGCATTATCACTCATAACATCTAAACCATTTCTGTGGTAACTATACATAACGCCTCTATATTCTTTAAAAGTCGGTGATAAAACATTGTCAATTAGTGCAAACCTACTCAATAAACCATCTTCTAATTTCCATCCTTTAAAATTTCCTTGTTGAGAATAATTTAATATGATTTGTGCTTGTTTATAGTAATCATCACCACCTTTTTCTGTAAACGAATCGGCATCTAAAGCTAATATCATGTAAACATGAAATGCTAAAACGGATATCAAATTAGATTCGAATTGAGAAGGATTGAAAATTAAATTTTGAAATTCTAAATATTGAAAATTAAAATCTTTATCATTAAAATTGTAGACAGGTGTATTAAATGAAGATCCATAAACAGGCCTAGAGGATTGTACTTGTAATGAAGCTTGAAACGACTCGCCACTGTAAGCAGAAACATTTACAACCATACTGCAGTCTATGCGCTCCTGCGATTTAAATGTTTTATTTGTCCATTTTGTATTGTTAATAAACTCTATAAGTTGTTTTTCTAGAGTCTTAAATATTGGAAAATTCTCATTACCAGTTAATTGAGCATTAACAACTACATTACAATTTAGTTCTTGAGAAAACCCGTTAAAAATAAATACAAAAAAGAATAGAATTAGAATATTACGCATCAAATTTCTGAAATAATTTTATTTAATAAATCCGAAGCTACTTCAGCTTTAGATTTCAATTCAAACTCAGTGATATTTTCTTTATCATCAATAAAAGTAACTTTGTTAGTCTCGGTTTTAAAGCCAGCTCCTTTATCATTCAACGAATTTAAGACAATTAAATTTAAATTCTTCTTTTTTAATTTCCCTATGGCATTTTCTAGTTCATCATTAGTTTCTAAAGCAAACCCAACTAAATATTGTTGTTTTCGAATAGCTCCTAAAGATGCTAAAATATCTTTTGTTTTCTCTAACTCTAAATTAAACGTATCAGACTTCTTTTTTATTTTCTGAGTAGCAACTTCTTTTGGTTTGAAATCCGCAACTGCAGCAGATAGTATGGCTACATCTACATTATCAAAGTATCGATGAGCTTCATCATACATATTTTGGGCGCTTGTAACGTGTATAATATTTATTAAACTATGTGATACTTTTTGATGCGTTGGTCCAGTAACTAAAATAACTTGAGCACCATTATTTGCTGCTGCCTTAGCAATTTCAAATCCCATTTTACCACTAGAATGATTTCCAATAAAACGAACTGGATCTATAGCTTCATAGGTTGGACCAGCAGTTATTAATACTTTTTTTCCGCGAAGAGGAAGTTTATCTAAAATATTATTTTCAATAAAAGAAATAATATCTTCTGGCTCTGCCATTCTTCCTTCTCCAACTAAACCACTTGCTAATTCTCCACTGGTTGCAGGAATCATAATATTACCATAACTTTTTAGAGTTGCAAACGAAGTGATTGTACTTTGGTGCTTATACATATCTAAATCCATGGCTGGTGCAAAATATACTGGGCATTTTACAGATAAATACGTAGCTAATAATAAATTATCACAAACACCATTAGACATTTTAGATAGCGTATTGGCTGTTGCGGGAGCTATAATAAACAAATCAGCCCAAAGACCTAAGTCCACATGATTATTCCATACAGCATTATCATCTTCATCGTTTGTAAAAGAAGAATAAACTGGATGTTTTGAAAGTGTTGAAAGAGTTAAAGGTGTTATAAAATCTTTTGAAGATGGCGTCATAACTACTTTTACGTATGCGCCTGATTTTACAAACAATCTTACTAACGAAGCTGTTTTATAAGCGGCAATACCACCACTAATTCCTAATAGTATGTTCTTGCCGCTTAATATTGACATTTTAAAAATTATTCCTGATTATCTTCTTCAGTATTTCTAAAATAGATTTTATCAGTTAACCATTCTTGAACGGCTAAAGCATGAGGTTTTGGTAATTTTTCATAAAATTTAGATACCTCAATTTGCTCTTTATTTTCAAAGATTTCTTCAAGACTATCATTATAAGTAGCAAACTCTTCTAACTTATCAATAAGTTCTTTTTTAATCTCTGTGTTAATTTGTTCTGCGCGTCTTGCAATGATAGAAATTGATTCGTAGATGTTCTCTGTCGGCTCATCTATTTGGTTTCTATCGTACGTTATTGTATTGACTGGAGCGTTGGTTTTTTTTAAATCCATGGTTATTATTATTTAACTTTTTGTGCTGTAATTTTTTAATTCTTCTTCTACATCCATAGATATTTTATTCACACTTTCAATATATTTTGAATTAGCAAATATTTTTTTAAATGTATCTGAATATTCTTTTGCCATTTCTAGACGTTCTTTCTTTAAATATACCAAACCGTTTTGTATGGTATTTTTGTATTCAACACTATTCATGGCTTGTTGATATACTGCATCTAACCTAAAATACAAGGCATCTTCTCTTAGAGTGGAACCTGGGAATTCAAAAAGAAAATTGTCAAACGATTTTATCGCCGCATTAAAATCTTTAGTATAACCTGGTGCTATATCACTATATTTTTTAGCTATTTCAAAAGCCTTTTTTTCTAATTTAAAATCTAATTCTTTAATTAGTTTGTTAGCATCTTTGACATATTGTGAATCTGGAAATAAATTAATAAACTCTTGTAATTTCTCAATAGCTCCTTTTGTTTCTTTTTGATCTTTTGTATAAAGCGGTGACAACATGTAATAACTTTTTGCTGCTAAGTAAGATGCCTCTTCAAGCTTCTCACTTTTTGGGTAACTTGAAGCAAAACGTTCAAATTGGTATCCAGATGTATAAAAATCTTTCATTTCATAGAATGAATTTGAATACAAATACATTAGTTTCTCTGCCTGTGGTTTTCCTCTATAATTGGGTACAATTTGTGCAAAAAGTCTATTAGCTTTGATAAATTTACCTTCATTATATAAGTCTTCACCCATTTTAAATTTTTCAGCAATAGCCCCTTCTCCATCAGCTTTTAAAGCCTTTTGGTATTCACTACAACTACTTATAATGGTTGATATTAAAAAAATGTAAAAAAAATTCTTCATAGATTTTTAAACAGGATGCAAAATTACGTTAATAATATGGATTTTAAAAATAATATTTAAGTGCTAAATTAACCCCATGATTTTAAGCAATCCTTGGGTTTAAGTAATATTTAACTTTTTATAGATTCTATAACATCAAAAAGCTTGTAATCTAAAACCATTTTACCATTATTGTAATAATAATAGGCTTTTGCCAACTTATGATTAGGAGAAATCTCATTTAAAACATAAGAATGCATTTGATGAACTTCTTGATTAAATGATTCATCATAATAGCTAATCATAACTAACAACTCACCATGTTGATTAAGAACTTCATCATTTGTAAAATCAAACAACGGACTATCTTTATTTATTTCATGAACGATTGTCCAAGTTGTTGGTAAATAGTTTATTGTATCTCTCTCTAGCTTTAATGCATAAAAAAAGTTTTCATAACCACCAAAATTATTCTGTTTTGAAAGTTATAATGTTATAGCTATTTTTGGATAAATCATAGTAGTCTTTCTGTTATTTACTATCCTAAACATCATAGTTGTTGTATCATTATAATCCCTCAGGATTAAATTTTTACTAAAACGAATAGCAGCTTTTGGTTTTGAAAAACGCCCATAAATTAAGCCTGTAACAAAGGCAAACAACATTAATCCTAAAAATGCTTCAAGAGATGATATGATGCCACTAGCCATACCGTGAGATGCCATCAAACCATAACCTAAAGTAGTAAAGGTTTGTATTGAAAAGAAAAAAGCATTAAAAAAATCACTAATTAAATTCCCTGTTGTAGGAATAATCTATTCAATACCTAGAAGCAAGTATATTAGTGCAAAAAATGAATTAATTATAAAAACAAATAAAAAGGTTAATATAAAAAAATGTATCCAAGAAATATTTACAAGATAGTGATAAGACTCAGAAAAATTTTTAGATTTATTCAAGTAAATTAAATTAAAAGATCCATCTGTATTCATCATTCGCTTTGCATGTGGGGAAGATGAATTGCCTAAACCAGGATCTTTTATTACTTTCAATTCTTAAAAATTTGCTACAAACCTATTTATTTTATCTTTTAAATTTTGAGATGCTGGCACTAAAGGTAGTCTAACAGTACTTTGACATAAATTTAAAGCTTCAAAAACTGCTTTAATTCCTGCAGGGTTGTTTTCTTCAAAAATATAACCAATAACATCCATTAAATTATAATGAAACTTATAAGCCTCTTTAGCATCTCCATTTAAACCTAAACGAATCATTTCAGAAAATGATTTAGGAAACCCTTGACCTATTACCGAAATTACTCCAGCTCCTCCTGCCAAAACAACTCCTAAAGCCAAATCATCATCCCCAGAGATTACTAAAAAATCTTCTGGCTTATTTTTTATTAAATCAAAATATTGAGACATATTATTCCCAGCCTCTTTTACGGCTATAATATTATCGAAATCATTTGCTAATCTTAACGTTGTAGCAGATTCCATATTTTTTGAAGTTCTACCTGGAACATTATACAAAATAATATCAATTGGAGATGCCTCAGAAATAGCTTTAAAATGCTGGTAAATACCTTCTTGAGTTGGTTTGCTGTAGTAAGGAGAAACCGATAAAATAGCATCAATGTTACTCAAATCAGTCGATTTTATTTCTTCAATAACTTGCATTGTATTGTTACCACCTATACCCAAAACCATTGGAACTCTACCTTTATTAGCATGTGTAATAGTTTTTATAATAGCCTTTTTTTCTTCTTTAGTAATTGTCACACTTTCTCCAGTTGTTCCTGAAATTACAAGATATTCAATGCCATTTTCAATATTGAAATTAACAATATTTATTAAAGCATCGTGATCAATAGTTAAATCTGTTTTTAGAGGTGTTATTAACGCAACACCGGTTCCTATAAACTTACTGTTCATTATTTTTTTAATTAATTTTATTTAGTATTGTTAAATATTTAAAAACCTCTTTTTGGAAAACATCAAACTGATTGATATTGGTTTTGACAATTAAATCATTTAAACGTTCATCTGTTTGAAAAATGCTAATTTTAAACTTTGATTCAGATAAGGCAGTTATCAGTTTTATTTCTAAAACTTCTTTTTCATAATAACTAATTAAAGCATCAAATTTGATGTCTAAAAAAGATTGCAACTCGATATTCTTAATGTCTCCATTCCAGCCAAAATCATTAGGATTAAAACATAAATCCCAAGAATTTAAATCATATTTCTTTTTTTTCGAAAAGGCAATAATTTTTATTTTGTTAGGCCTTATATTTAAATGTTTAGCCAGTTTTCTAAATAATTCAAAATCACCAAATTCATCAATATTCAAGATAACGCCTAAACTTTCAATCTTACTATCAACAATACTTAATTGCCGTTCTGTTAGTAATTTGTTTAAGTATTTTTTATTAGATTTTTCTTTAAAACCTTTTAAAATCATATATCTTTATACTTTGCACAAAGGTAGCAAAAGTACACTCAAAATTTCTGATTTAAATATGAGGTTTACACATTTATTTATTTTGTTATATATTTTTATTTTTTCGAGTTGTAAACAGGAAAAATATAACCTAACTAAGATTGAAGGTTTACGTATCGAAATTAACGATAGTATAGCTATTAATACTGAAATAGAAACATATATTAAACCCTACAGAGATAACATTCAAAAAGATTTAGATAGTGTTTTAGCTTATTCAGTAGCTACTTATACAAAAACAGATGGCGAATTAAATACAGCAATTGGTAATTTTATGGCCGATGTTATTTACGATGAAGCTAACCCCATTTTTAAAAGCAGAACTGGACATGATATTGATATGGTTTTATTAAATCATGGAGGAATTAGGTCTATTTTATCAAAAGGTAATATTACAAAAAGAACTGCTTTTGAACTCATGCCATTTGAGAACAGCATTGTGGTTGTAGCCTTAAAAAGAGAGCAAATTGATAGCTTAATTTTATATTTAAGCAAAGCCAAAAGAGCACATCCATTATCAAAACTTAAACTTACTTTAGATAAAGACTTTAAAATTATTGAAGCTAAAATAAAAGGAAATAAAATTGATAATAATAAAACATATTATGTTGCTACCAATGATTATTTATACAACGGAGGTGATAACATGAATTTCTTTAAAACAAACGATAGTCTCTATGTTTTAAATTATAAAGTTAGAAACGCTTTAATTGATAATTTTATAAAAAATGACACGATTAGACCAGTTATTGACGATAGATTCACTCAAATTAAATAAACTAGATGAAACGTAGAAATTTTATTCAACAAGCAACTGCTGGAACAGCATTAATATCTCTTAGTAGTTTAGGATTACAATCATTTACTTCTTCATCTAAAACCTCAAAAATTACCATTTTACATACTAATGATGTACATAGCCATATTGATGCTTTTGGACCTGAAGACGGAAGAAACGCAAACAAAGGCGGTGTTGCTAGACGAGCTAGTTTAATTGAAACTTTTAAAAATGAAAATCCCAACACGTTACTTTTAGATGCAGGAGATATATTTCAAGGTACACCCTATTTTAACTATTATGGAGGTGAGTTGGAATTTAAACTAATGAGTAAATTAAAATACGATGCTTCAACGCTTGGTAATCATGATTTTGATAATGGTATTGATGGTTTGTATGCACAATTACCATATGCAAAATTTGAATTTCTTAGTGCTAACTACGATTTTTCTAATACCGTTATGAATACTCATACAAAACCTTACAAAATATTTAAAAAAGAAAATATTAAAATTGGTGTTTTTGGCTTGGGTATAGAACTAGATGGCTTGGTAGACCCTGCCATGTTTAAAGAAACAAAGTATTTAGATCCTATTGAAATAACTCAAGATATGACTCGAATTTTAAAAGAGGAAGAGCAATGCGATTTAATAATTTGTTTATCTCATTTAGGTTATAATTACAGAAACAATGAAACTAAAATTAGTGATTTAAAACTTGCTACTGCTACTAAAGATATTGACTTAATTATTGGCGGACACACACATACTTTTTTACCAAAACCAACGGTTATGAAAAATTTGGAAGGCCATAACGTATTAATAAATCAAGTAGGCTGTTATGGACTTTATCTTGGAAAAATAGATTTTTATTTTGATTCTAACAAAAACAAATCAGCTTCTGGGACTTCAATAATTGTATAGTTATAAACTACTTTTTTTGTTTGGTAAGAAAAAAAAATTATAACGTCTAACTTCCATACTAAACAAATAAATTATGAAAAAACATTTGCCTTTAATATTAAGAATCATTTTAGCGGTTATTTTAATACAAACACTTCGATTTAAATTTTATGCACATCCTGATAGCGTTTACATCTTTGAAAAAGTAGGCTTAGAACCTTACGGAAGAATAGGAATTGGAATTCTAGAATTAATAGCGGGTATTTTATTAATAATCCCCAGAACCGTTTGGATTGGCGCTACCTTTACTTTAGTCGTTATTGGCGGAGCCATCATAATGCATTTAACTCGACTAGGAATAGAAATAAAAAATGATGGAGGCTTACTTTTTGCAACAGCTATAATTACCTTTATTTTATCTGCTATTATTTTATTTATTTACAAAAAAGACGTACCATTTTTTAATTAAATTTTTAATTAAAGTTAATCTGCAATAATATAATTTTCTTCTTCTTGTTTTTCAATTTCATTATATTCCAACTTAGATTGTTGAAAGTAAAAGTAAAATGCCACGATAGCTAATGTGGTACCTAATATATTTATTAAACTTCTCTGTGCTATATATATATAAGCTATATCTAAAACTTCAGAGAAAACTATAAACAAAGAACCTAAAAAAAGGTATAAAGATTTTTTGTTATCTCTGTAGAAAAAATTTAATAGAGAAGCAGAAAGCAATAACAGTACTACTATATTATAAATTAACTCTATAAAATAGTCATATTTATAGATAAGATTAGGTTCTACAACTACTTGTAAAACATAAACTAAATATATATTCAAAATTGTTAAAACTAGTATGTGAATTTTACAGCAATTAAAAACATGAGCAAAATTTAAAGAACTAGATATTTGAAAGAAAAGAAATAAATAGGCTAAAATATACAAGCTATTACCTATATAATAATCATATTCATAATAAATACTTGCTTCATCATTTGGTGTAAAATAATACAGTATATTGTCTGTAATTATACCATAAATATCTGAAATTGAATATATTAATAGAAACATTAAAAATAATCTACTTTTATTTTTAACAAAAACTAAATATATAATGGCTATTAGAGGAATAATTAAAGAATTTAAATGAAAGGCTATATTATATTCCCCTGTAGCTTCAAAAAAAGCAAACAATATATAGAGTATTAATATGGATGTTACTAAAATTTTTGACTTTGACATAACAGCAATTTGGGGTTGTGAGACATCTATAATTTGGGTTTCAAAGACAAATATACAAAATTATTCCATATTAACGATAAAAATTACATTTAATCGATAAAAAAAACAAATTAATTAATTTTTTGTAAGAATTCATGCTCATTAATTAATTCTATTTTTAGATCTTTAGCTTTTTCCTTTTTACTAGGCCCCATATTATCACCAGCTACAATATAACTTGTTTTTGATGAAATAGAACTACTAACCTTACCTCCATTGTCTTCTATTAACTTTTTTAAATCATTTCTAGAAATAGATTCAAAAACACCAGTAATAACAATTATTTGGCCTTCTAAAATACTCGTTTTCCCTTTAAGTTCATCAGCAGACATCTCTAATTGAACACCAAATTCTTTCAATCTATTTATAATAAACAGGTTTTCTTCAGAAGCAAAGAATGCTAAAACACTTTCAGCTATCTTAATACCAATTTCGTCAACATTTACCAATTCTTCTAATGAAGCATTAATAATTGCATCAATACTTTTGTAATATTTAGCTAATTTTTTTGCTACAGTTTCACCAACATATCGAATACCCAAAGCAAATAATACCCTTTCAAAGGGAATCGTTTTTGATTTTTCAATTCCTTGGATTAAATTATAAGCACTTTTATCGGCCATTCGTTCTAAAGGAATCACTTGTTCTTTAGTTAATTCATATAAATCCGAATAGTTACTAATTAAACTTTCATTAACCAATAAAGCTACTGTTTCTCCACCCAAACCTTCAATATCCATGGCTTTTCTGGAGATATAATGCTGTATTCGACCAATGATTTGAGGTTTACAGCCATTAAAATTAGGACAATAGTGTTGTGCTTCACCTTCTTGCCTTATAAGTTCTGTTTCACATTCAGGGCAATGAGTAATATATTCAGTTGGCTCAGAATTTATTGGTCGTTTAGATAAATCTACTCCTAAAATTTTCGGAATAATCTCTCCGCCTTTTTCAACATATACTTCATCTCCAACTCTTACATCTAACTTTTCAATTTGATCTGCGTTATGTAACGAAGCTCTTTTTACAGTGGTTCCTGCCAAGTCAACAGGTTCTAAATTTGCAACTGGTGTTATTGCTCCTGTTCTGCCTACCTGATAGGTTATACTATTTAACTTAGTAGATACTTGCTCTGCTTTAAACTTATAAGCCATAGCCCAACGTGGTGCTTTGGCAGTATAGCCTAATTCCTCTTGCTGCTGCAAACTATTTACTTTAACAACAACGCCGTCTATTTCATAAGGTAAATTATGGCGCTCTTCATTCCAATAATTAATAAACTCTAAAACTTCCTCTATTGAGTTTAATAATTTTGCTGTATTAGGCACTTTAAAACCCCATTGTCTGGCTTTATATAAACTTTCTAACTGTGTATTAACACCTAATTTATCACCCGTTAAATTATAAAGTAAACACTCTAATGGGCGTTTTGCAACCTCAGCACTATCCTGTAATTTTAAACTTCCTGAAGCTGTATTTCTAGGATTTCTATAAGGCTCCTCACCTATTGCAATGCGCTCTTCATTCATTTTATTGAAACCATCAAAAGGCAGTACGATCTCTCCACGAATATCAAACTTTGGTGGAAAATCTCCTTTTAATTGTAAAGGCACCGAATTTATTGTTTTAACATTAGCAGTTACGTTATCTCCTTGAAATCCATCACCTCTTGTAACTGCTTTTACTAATTTACCTGATTCATAAGTCAAACTAATAGATGCGCCATCATATTTTAACTCACAAGTATATTGTATATCTCCTTCAACTATTTTCCTAATTCGAACTTCCCAATCTTGTAAATCTTCTTTGGAATAAGAATTATCAAGCGAATACATACGAAACTCATGTGTTACAGTTTCAAAATTCTTTGTTACTTCTCCACCTATACGTTGTGTGGGCGAATTAGTATCAAAAAATTCAGGATATTTAGTTTCAAGCTCTTTAAGTTCTTTAAGTTTAGTATCAAATTCAAAATCTGAAATTGTGGCATTATCGAGCACATAATAGTTAAAATTATGCTCTCGTAATTCACTTCTTAAAACTTCAATTCTTTCTTGTATTGTATTCATTTATTTAAAACGCCTTTAATCATTCTATCCTTTTTAAAGATATCTTGTTTTAATTCTATGTTTGAAAAATTCTTGTGATATAATAAATCAATCATATCGGTTCCAAGATACTCATTGATTTCAAAAAACAACAAACCATTTTTTGATAAATTATTAACAGCAAATTCTGTAATAGCTTTATAAAAAAGTAATGGATTATCATCTTTTACAAAAAGTGCCAAATGAGGTTCGTTATCTAAAACATTAGGTTTCATAAATTGTTTTTCTAACTCCCTAACATATGGTGGATTAGAAACAATAATATCAAATTTAACATGATTTAAGTTGCTACTATTTAAAATATCTACTTGAAAAAAATCAACCTTAACATTATTTAATTTAGCATTTTGCTTTGCCATTTTCAATGCTTTTTCTGAGATATCTAGCGCATAAACTTTTGCATTTGGTAAATTTTTTGCTAGTGAAATGGCAATACAACCACTACCAGTACCAATGTCTAAAATACTAATCTCATTTTTTTTATTGGCTTGCTTTATTATAAAATCAACCAATTCTTCAGTTTCAGGTCTAGGAATTAAAGTGTGCTCATTTACTTTAAATGACAAGCTAAAAAAAACTGTTTCTTCAAGTATATATTGTATTGGTTTCTCTTTTTTTAATAAACTTAAAGCGTACAAAATAGGTTCTTTATTATCTACTTCCAAATTTAAATCTAGCGCTAAATGAATTCTTTTAACTTGGTAATAAAAATCAATTAATAGATAAAAAAAACTATCAACCTCCTCTATGGCATAAATAGCGTCTAATTCTTCATGAAACTTATTTTGAATAGCTTTTAAATTCATAAATCTTTTATCATCCATATGCCACACGAATAATGCCCGGTATTTCCTAAAGAACCATCTAAATGTTTAAAACCAAAACTTTCATAAATATGAATGGCTGCCTTAAGTTGAGGCGCAGATTCTAAATAACATTTCTTGTAACCCAAAACTTTAGCAGAGAGCAAACATCTTTCAAAAAGTTTTTTTCCATAACCTTTACCTCTTACTTTCGGAGAAAAGTACATTTTTTGAATTTCGCAAACGTCATTTTTAAAATCTTTTAATGGTTTTACACCGCCACCACCTAAAATCTGTCCATCCAAATCAATAACGTAGTAAATATCATTATCGTTTTGATAAGACTCGTACATTTTTGATGTCTCAGGATCTGAAAAAGCAGTACCTTCTAATGGTATTTCAAATTCATGGAAACACGCTCTAATAAGAGCTTCTAATTGTTTGTTATCTTGAGGTTCAATTTCTCTAATAACAATAGTGTTCATACCCATTTTTAATGTTATTTTTACAGTGTGAATATACACGAAAAATATATAAAACGATGCATTGAAATTGCTAAAAATGGTTTAGGAATTACCAGCCCAAACCCAATGGTTGGAGCTGTAATTGTTTACAACAAAAAAATAATTGGAGAAGGATTTACTAGTAAATATGGCGGCAATCATGCCGAAGTAAATGCTATAAATGCAGTATCAAATAAAGATTTATTAAAAGAATCTACACTTTATGTGACTTTAGAACCTTGTGCACATTTTGGAAAAACTCCTCCTTGCAGCGACCTCATAGTAAAACATCGTATTCCAAAGGTGGTAATTGGTTGTATTGATGAACATGAGAAAGTAGCAGGTAAAGGCATAGAAAAACTTAAAAATGCTGGTTGCAATGTGACAGTCACTGTTTTAGAAGAGGTTTGTAAAATTCATCATAAACGTTTTTTTACATTTCACAACAAAAAACGGCCTTATGTAATTTTAAAATGGGCTGAAACAAAAGATGGTTTTATAGCGCCGTTACATAAAAATGAAAAAAAACCAGTATGGGTTAGTAATACTTTTTCGAGGCAATTATCTCATAAATGGCGCACGGAGGAACAAGCTATTCTCGTAGGAACAAATACTGTATTGGAAGACAATCCAAGCTTAACTGCTAGATACTGGTCAGGAAAAACCCCGATTCGTTTTGTATTAGACAAAAAAAAAATACTTTCAAAAAATCATAAAGTTTTTAATGCTGAAGCTGAAACTATAGTAATCAAAGAAACATCAGCATTAGATATTTGTAGAAAATTATTTGAATTAAATATAAGCTCTGTAATTATAGAAGGCGGTTCAAAAACACTACAACTATTTATTGATGCAAACATTTGGGATGAAGCTAGAGTTTTTATTGGGAATAAAGATTTTAAAGATGGTATTAAATCTCCTGTATTTTCTGGCAAGTTAATTTCACAGTATAAGATAGATGATGACGTTTTAAAAATTTCAATTAATCAATAATTAGATTTTTGATAGAAAAAGACACATACAATACCATTGAAAAATCTACAAAACCAATTTTATACAAATATAAAAATAGTAAATTTTATGGTTATGCTTATCCTATTTTAAGTGAATCAGTAGTAAAATCTCATATTGACGAACTTAAAAAAGAGCATCATTCTGCAAGACATTGGTGTTATGCATACCAAATTGGTACAGAACAAGAAAATATTATCTATCGTGCAAATGATGACGGAGAACCTAATAACTCTGCTGGTTTACCTATTTACGGGCAAATACAATCCTTTGATATAACTAATATTTTAGTAGTGGTAGTTCGTTATTTTGGTGGTGTTAAGTTAGGGGTTGGTGGTTTAATAAGTGCTTATAAAACTGCAGCACAAATGATTCTTGATAATTCCAAAATTATAGAAAAAACAATCAATATAGATTTTCTTATATCCTTCGATTATAAAAACATAAATACCATCATGCGAATTATAAAAGAAAAAAAATTAAATATGGTAACACAAAAACTTCAGATAAGTTGCGAAATCACCATCTCGGTTAGGAAAAAAGATTCAGAGACAATCTACAATTTATTTAATAATATATTTGAAATCATTATTAAGAAAATCTAAATTAACTATCAATAAGATCTAATATATAGTCAGGCGCTTTAACTGGTCGATTAGTTTTCATATCAACAAACGCCAAAATGGTACTTGCAGTTGTTAAAATCTCACCCTTTTCATTACTTATTTCATACTCAAATTCAATCTTTGCGGTTGGCCTATTTTTTAGTTTAGTTTTAACATTAATTAAATCATCATAACACGCTGGCTTTTTATAGTTTACAGTTAACGAAACAACGGGCAACATAACACCGTTTTCCTCCATAGTTTTATAAGAAATACCTAATTTTCTTAACCACTCAATACGCCCAATTTCTAGGTATAATGGATAATTACCGTGGTAAACCACGCCCATTTGATCTGTTTCACCATACCGCACTCTAATTTGTATTTCGTCGAATTTCATGATTGTATCTAAATATTTTTTTGTAGATTCGGCAACGAGTAAACATGAGGAAAAATTTATTAAAATTCAATAGTAAATCATTTTTTTTTTAAGAAATTTGTTCACATATTTGCCACGCTATAATAGAGGGGATATGAAAAGTCATTTTTCATAATAATTCTAACTAACTAAAACCAACAAAATAAAAAAATGAGTGTAACTGCGCAAACGGTATGGAATAATTGTCTAGAGTTCATAAAGGACAACATTCAACCGCAAGCATACAAAACATGGTTTGAACCCATCATTGCAGTTAAACTTGCCGATAATGCTTTAAGCATTCAAGTCCCTAGTAAATTCTTTTATGAATGGCTTGAAGAGCATTACGTAAAAATCCTTAAGGTTTCACTTACAAAAGAATTAGGAGAAAGCGCCAAACTTGTTTACATAATAAAAATGGAAAACACATATGGCAATAAGCAACCTTTTACAGAAAAAATCCCTAGTTCTAACCGAAGTGCATTAAAATCGCAAGATGTTGATGTTCCCTTAAATAATAAAAACCCGGAATTACGTAATCCTTTCGTAATACCTGGTATTAGAAATGTAAAGATAGAATCACAACTTAATCCAAATTATAGTTTTGAAAATTTTTTAGAAGGCGATTCTAACAGGCTGGCTAGAAGTGCTGGCTTAGCAGTAGCTTCAAAACCAGGAGGAACTTCTTTCAATCCTTTATTGATTTTTGGCGGTGTAGGTTTAGGAAAAACACATTTAGCACATGCTATTGGTGTAGATATAAAAGATAAATACCCTGAAAAAACAGTATTATATATTTCTGCTGAAAAATTTACGCAACAGTATATAGATGCTGTAAAGAAAAATAATAGAAATGATTTTATTCATTTTTATCAAATTATTGATATCCTAATCATTGATGACGTTCAATTCCTTTCTGGTAAAACTGGTACACAAGATGTTTTCTTTCATATTTTCAACCATTTACATCAAAACGGAAAGCAAGTTATATTAACAAGCGACAAAGCACCAGTGGATATGCAAGATATTGAGCAACGCTTGTTATCTCGATTTAAATGGGGATTATCTGCTGAATTACAAAATCCGGATTTTGAAACACGTGTTTCTATTTTGAAAAATAAATTATATCGTGATGGTGTTGAAATGCCTGATGATATTATTGAATATGTTGCAAAAAATATTAAAACAAACGTTAGAGAACTTGAAGGTGCCATCATTTCTTTAATAGCTCAATCATCTTTCAACAAAAAAGAAATTACTATTGATTTAGCTAGAACCATAGTTGAGAAATTTGTAAAAAATACAAAACGCGAAGTATCAATTGATTACATTCAAAAAGTTGTTTCAGACTACTTCCAAATGGATGTTGATACATTACAATCTAAAACAAGAAAACGTCATATTGTACAAGCGCGTCAATTAGCTATGTTTTTCGCAAAAAAATTCACTAAAGCATCGTTAGCAAGTATTGGCTCTCAAATAGGTAAACGTGATCATGCGACAGTTTTACATGCTTGTAAAACTGTAGATAACTTATCATCAACAGATAAACAATTCAGAAAATATGTTGAAGATATCACCAAAAAACTATCTGTTTAAATTTTATTAAAATGACTAAAATTCTGATGGTATGCTTGGGAAACATTTGTCGTTCTCCACTTGCCGAAGGAATTTTAAAATCAAAACTTCCAACCAACAATTTCTTTATTGATTCGGCAGGAACCGCAAATTACCATGTTGGAAGTCCACCAGATAAACGTTCTATCTCAATTGCTAAAAACTATGGGATAAATATTTCTAATCTAAAAGCTCGCCAATTTAAAGTTAGCGATTTTGACTCTTTTGATTTTATCTATGTCATGGATGATTCTAATTTTAATAACGTAATTAAATTAGCTAGAAATAATGAAGATATTAAAAAAGTTAAATTAATTTTAAACGAAGTAAATCCTAATAAAAACCTAGATGTTCCAGACCCTTATTATGATGGTGATGAAGGATTTGAAAATACTTATAAAATGCTAGACGAGGCTTGTAATGTTATTGTAAAAAAAATATTAGAATGAATTCTACGATTGGTAAATTATATTTAATCCCGACTACCCTAGGTGATAACGACCCGTTAGAAGTTCTACCAATTACAGTTAAAAATATTATTAAAAAGACCAATACGTTTATTGTTGAAAATGAAAAAACAGCAAGACGTTTTATAAAAAATATTTGTCCAGATAAATCACAACCTGATTTGAAATTATTTTCTTTAAATAAATATACAGAAGAAAGTGAACTCCCAACATTTTTAGAACCATGCTTGAATGGTATAGACATCGGTCTTTTATCAGAAGCTGGTTGTCCTGGTGTAGCAGATCCTGGTGCTGATGTTGTTAAAATTGCTCACAAGAAAAATATTAAAGTCATTCCATTAGTTGGTCCTTCTTCCATTTTAATGGCTATAATGAGTTCTGGAATGAATGGGCAAAGTTTTGCGTTTAATGGATACATACCAATTGATAAAACTGAAAGAAGAAATGAAATTAAAAGACTCGAAAGATTATCATTTGAACAAAATCAATCTCAACTTTTTATAGAAACACCTTACAGAAACAATAAAATGTTAGAAGATTTATCAAATTACCTTGATGATAAAACAGAAATCTGTGTGGCATGTGATATTACACTTCCAACAGAATTTATAAAAACACAAACTTCAAATGCTTGGAAAAAAAATATGGTAGACCTCCATAAAAGACCTACCATATTTATAATTCATAAAAGCTAATTACTTAAATAGCCTTTGCAACTTTATCTGGTTTTACAAATGAAGTGTCATAACCCGAAAAACGTTTCATGTAGTAATGTAATGTAGTGCCATAACCATCAGAAAAGTTATCTAAACCATAGCTTCTCAAGTAATTTTTCACACTACCTGGACCTGCTAAATGTGCTGCAGCTAAAATCCCAGATTCAGTAACTATAATTCCGTTAATTCTTTTACCAACAAAATTCTTAATATCTCTTCTGAGGATCCATTTGTTACGAGCTACATTTGCAACAAATGCTTTTTCTTGTAACCTTGGATTCTTTAAAAAATCAGATGAGTTTTTTATACCTATCATTTTTAAAGTTTCTGCACCAAATTGGTATTTACCTAAATATCCATAAGTATTTACAGAAAAGTAATTTCCACCAGATTCTTTAAAAGCTAGAGCCTCTTTAAAACCTACAAAAGATTTTCCTAAATAAGGGGAAAACTCATTATCTGGAGTTGATTTAATTACCAAAAGTTCATCATCGGTATCACTAACAGTGTAATTTAAGTTTAGTCCTTCTGTTGAATACTTAATTAAATCAATTGTTTCATTTGACTGAAACGAAATATGTAGAAGTATACATATTGTAAGTGCTATTGTAATATAACTTGCAATATTTCTTACCATAGTTTTAAATTTTTTTAGTATATTTTAGTTTAAAATACACCTTGAAATTTGAGCGTGCAAAATTAAGCTTTTTTTTAATACTATCAAAACTAATCGTTTATATATCAATTTCAATTGTAGAATAGATGAAAAACACCCTTGTTTTTATTTATTTCTAGTGTTGGTAATGGTACTTTTATCATATTAAAAATATCAAAAATTGATTTTAGTAATTTAGAATTAGTTTTTATTGCGATTAAATTTACATCAAAACTTAAGTAGTATTGACGATACCTAGAATTACTTGTTAACACTTGATTGTCAATATCTTTCAAACCAGTTAACATGCCTTCAGCCCCGTATCCAACAGCTATATTAAGCCATTTTGGTATCTTACTATCTTTGAAAAATGAATGTAAATTAAAACTTAACCAATAGGTTTGCCCGTTGTAATCTTTCAATGTTTGCTCTAGATACGTTACACCAAGTTTATCTGGACGTTGCGATGCGTAATTTGTTTGATGAAAAGAATATTTCAAAGTAATTCGTTGCTCTTTCCACAATAATTCTTGTCCAATATACAATCCTGTACCTACTCCATTAGCTAAAATATCTCCCCATGAAAAACCCCATTCAGTGGAAAAACCATCAAGAACTTCAACACCTGCCAAAAATGTAAAACCTAGAGATGCCCCATACAACAATTGATTTTTTTCACTTACACCACTCCAATTTAATAATTGTGAACCATGTTTACCCATTTGATAAGCCGTAAAGGTATGACCAAATTTATCCATTTGAAGCCATTGATTGTTATCATTGGTTGTTTGGAATTTAGAACGATCAAAATCAGAATACCAAAGTTGATTTAAACCTAATAATGTTATTCCTACTAATGTAGCTTCAGAAATTATAACTGCATTTCGCCTTGGTATATTTAAGGAATCACTTGGTGTTAAAAAACTAGTGAGCTTTGATTGTGAAAATGATTGAAATGACAGAAAAAGAAATAAAATGATATGTTTTATAGATGCACAATTCACTACTTATTAATGCCTTGTGACGATAAAAAACCTTGATATTCTCTGGCATTTACATTATGTTCGGATAGCGTTTTAGCAAACTTATGATATCCAAAACGATTGGCATCAGCTGCAAAATATAAATACTTATGACTTTCATAATTTAAAACAGCATCGATAGCCGAAATATCTGGCATTGCTATAAGTCCAGGTGGCAATCCTAAATTTTTATAGGTATTGTATGGCGACTCAATATCTTTATGAATATTTAAAACACGCTTTATTACTGTGTTTTTATACAGTGGAAGTTTATAAGCTGCAAATTTTAAAGTTGGATCAGCTTGAAGAGGCATTCCAATTCGTAACCTATTCATATAAACACCTGCTATTCTTGGTTGTTCGATGGCTTGTTTTGATTCTTCGTGAACAATTGATGCTAAAGCAATCACTTGATTTTCAGATAAACCTAAAGCATTTAATTTTAGTTTTCTGTTTTCAGTCCAAAAACGCTTGTATTCTTTAAGCATTCTATCTCTAAAACTTTCAGCATTTGTATTCCAAAAAAATTCATAACTATTTGGTAAATACATACCCAAAGCAGTCGCTTCATTAAAGTTGTTTTCTTTTAAAAAAATATCATTTTTCATAGCTTTAATAAGAGATAAACTATCATCTTCAATTTGCGCAGCAACTCTTCCTGCTAATTTTTCTAAAGTTTCTTGATTATTGAATGACAGTTTAATAGGTAAATTATTACTTCTAATAGAATTTATAATATCATTATTAGTCATGCCTTTTTTTATCTGAAAACGTCCTGCCTTTATATTGGTTGTGTACTTTTTCTGTTCCGCTATATCATCAAAAGAACTTACATCATCCAACAAAGGTTCTAGCTGAGCTCTTACTTCTTCATAGGTAGCATTGGTAGGTATAAAAATATAAGCAACATCATTATTAAAAACGGTATTTGGTTTTAACATGGCTTTATAAACAAAATTTGCAAAAAAACCAGCGACCACTAAACCAATTAGAACTATAGCAATGAGTATTTTTTTTATATACATTTAATTATTTATTAGCTGAAAAATATATTCGTTTTTATAAATACCATTTATTTTATTCCAATCTTTTTTAAGACCTATCTCCGTAAATCCTTGATTCTTAAAAAGCCTCATACTTGCTTCGTTATCTTCTAAAATATTACAGTATAGCTGATGCAAGCCAAGATGTGTAAAACTATAATTAATAAGTAAAATTAGAGCTTCTCTACCATAACCTTTCAATCTGTCTTCTGGCTCCTTTACTAAAATACCTACTCCAGCTCTACTGTTTTTAAAATCGAAATCAAATAAATCTATCATCCCAAGGGCAACTTCATCATAATTAGAAATGACTAATCTTAATTGCTTGACTTCAAAAATATCTTTATGGGAGTTTTCTAAATATTGTTTTATTAAAAACTTAGAATATGGTATTTGCGTATTACTTATTTCCCAAATAGTTTCATCATTTTCGATTTCATGAATAAACTCCAAATCTTCTGGCTCTAATGCTCTTAAGTAAATATGTTGCCCTCTTAGAGTAATCATATAATTCCTTTGAAAACAAATTTAGCTGGACCGATAAGCCAAACATTTTTATAAGTACCGTTATCAACATCAAAACTTACTTGTAATTTACCGCCTTCAACATTTAAGTCTATAATATTTTTTTCAGTTTCTCCTAAATAATGCATAGCTAAAGCCACAGCAGTAACACCCGTACCACATGACAAAGTTTCATCTTCAACTCCACGTTCGTAAGTACGAACTCTAAAAGTAGTATTTGATAACTTTTTAACAAAATTCACATTACTACCAGCTTCATAATAAGGAACTCCGTATCTAATTTGAGCCCCTTTTGATTTAATATCAAAATCATCAATAGCTTCTTCAAACTGAACATGATGTGGAGAACCTGTATTTAAAAAAATATGATTTTCATGTTTTTCAACCACATCAACATCTAGCATTTGTAATTTAACAATATCATTTTCAATCATTGCATGATGTAAACCATCGATAGCTTCAAAAATAGCCTTGTCTTTTATAACACCCAATTCTTTAGCAAAAGCAACCAAACATCTACCGCCATTACCACACATAGTACTTTCATTTCCATCAGCATTATAATAAATCATTTTAAAATCTAAATCATCATGATTTTCAAGCAAAATAAGTCCATCTGCGCCAATGCCAAAACGTCTGTCGCACAAATGAGCTATGTATTTGGTATTATTTTTGTCAAAAATCTCAAAACGATTATCAATCATTACAAAATCGTTTCCTGTTCCTTGGTATTTAAAAAAAGTCTGTTGCATAATAAACACAAATATATAAATATTAAACCGTTTTTATGACTGTTAAATAGTCGTTAAAATTGAATTTCAAGTTCAATAAATATTTAATTTTAGTCGTTAGTAAATAAAACTTAAACTGAAAATTATGAAGAAGATTTTGACTTTAGTATTGGTTTCGGCATTAGGTGGCATTTTCACCTTAGGAGCCTATAAACTCTTTTTAGAAAAAAAACCAAATGATTTAATAGTCTCAACAGAGACAAAACCGGTGTTTTTACCCACTAGCAATGTGAGTAATTTGTCAAACACAATTGAATCTATAGATCTTACAATTGCGGCAGAAAACACGGTAAATGCTGTTGTACACGTTAAAAATGTAACTATTAGTTCTGGACAAATGACTTTACAAGACTTGTTTTTAGGTAAAAGTCCGCAGAGAGCTCAAATGGGAACTGGTTCTGGTGTTATAATAAATGCTGATGGTTATATTATAACCAATAATCATGTTATTAATAATTCAGATGAATTATCAGTTACATTAAACAATAATAAAACTTATAAAGCAGAAATTGTAGGATCTGATCCAAAAACTGATATAGCATTATTAAAAATTGATGCCGAAGAAGAATTACCTTTTGTAACTTTTGCAGACTCTGATAATGCAAAAATTGGAGAATGGGTTTTAGCTGTTGGAAATCCATTCAATTTAACATCTACAGTAACAGCTGGTATTATAAGTGCAAAAGCTAGAAATCTAGACCCAACAGGTAAATATTCGCAATCGTTTATCCAAACTGATGCGGCGGTAAACCCGGGTAATTCTGGTGGTGCATTAGTTAATACAAACGGACAGTTAATAGGCATTAATACAGCCATATCATCACAAACTGGTTCTTATATAGGCTACTCATTTGCTGTACCAAGTAATATTGCAAGACGGGTTATTGAAGACATTATGGAATTTGGCAATGTACAAAACGGAATTTTAGGTATTAATGGTGGTGCTTTAAACAGTTCGTTTGCTGAAAAAATTGGCGTTAATGATACAGAAGGTATTTATGTTGACAGCGTTGTTGAGGATTCTGGAGCGGAAAAAGCTGGCATACAAAAAGGAGATATTATTAAGGAAATTGATAATATTAAAGTTTCGAAGTTTGCAGATTTAACAGGACATATTAGTGCTAAACGCGCAGGTGATTTAGTAAATCTTAAAATATCAAAAGGTGGCGAATTAAAATCTGTAATAGTTAAATTAACTAGAAATGAAACCTACACTTTACCTTTAGTAGGTCGTATTAAAAACGCAAAAAAAGAAGATTTACAAAAACTAAATGCTTCAAATGGTGTTAAAATTATTGAGTTAGATGAAGAATACGCTTCCTATTGGAAGAAAAATGGTGTTAAAGAGGGATCAATTATCACTTCAATAAACGATACTAAAATTAATTCTGTTGATGATGCAAAAGAAGCTATCCTAAACAAATCCAACTACGAACCTTTAAGGATTGAGCTCATAAACTCTAACGGAGAAAAGGAACGATACAATTTTAGATAATTAAGCTTATTTAATTTTTTTACAATAACCCTTCAAAAATTATTTGAAAGGTTATTTTTTTCAATTTGCAAAATATATTTTTTATCAAATTAAAAATTCAATCAACTAAATAGTGTGCTTTTTTATCGAAAATACATTACGAAAACGTTTGAGTTAATTACTTTTGCAAAAAATTATCAACATACTAAATTAATAAACTATGAGTTTTAGTAAAACTTATGAAAACGAATTAGCATTTCAAGCAGACAGAAGAAAGGCAACTGTAGAATTTATAAAAATTATAAGTGATTTGTGGTATGACAAATCTATTGAATTGGTACTTTTTAGAAACCAATTAATCGATAGAAATGTGAGTCAAATTTTAAACTTACACGAGTATGCTGGGAAATTTGTACAAAAACCCATTTCAATTTTTGATTCTGTAGAAATAGCTCAGGCCATAAAAACGTTAGATATTCCATCATCAAAATTAGACATTGGCAAACTAACATTCGAATATCAATTAGAAGAAAATAAACATGGAAACGCTACGGCTTTTGTATCATCAAAATTAAAAGATGCAAGTAAAAATGGAGATATAAAACCCAAAGATGTTGTGCTTTATGGTTTTGGTAGAATTGGCCGTTTAGTGGCAAGAGAACTTGTTGCTCGCACTGGAAAAGGAAATCAATTACGATTAAGGGCTATTGTGACACGTGGAAATATCGATGAAAAAACTCTGGAAAAGAGAGCTTCTTTGTTAAGAAACGACTCAGTCCATGGTGATTTTCCAGGTACAGTTTCTGTAGATTCAAAAAACAGTACTTTAATTATCAATGGAACTACAGTAAATATTATTTCTGCTAATGCCCCAGAGGACATTGATTATACAAAATTTAATATAAATGATGCTTTAATAATTGATAATACGGGTGCTTATAGAGATGATGTTGCACTAAGCAGACATTTAAAATCTATAGGTACGGATAAAGTTTTATTAACAGCTCCAGGTAAAGGTATTCCAAACATCGTTTATGGTGTAAACCATTTAGAAAATAATCCTGATAAAGTTGATATTTTCTCAGCTGCATCATGTACCACAAATGCGATAACACCGGTTTTAAAAGCTATTGAAGATTCTTTTGGAATTAAAAATGGCCATTTAGAAACGATACATGCTTACACAAACGACCAAAATTTAGTAGATAATTTTCACAGTAAATACCGCCGTGGTAGAGCAGCTGGATTAAATATGGTTATAACAGAAACTGGGGCTGGCAGTGCTGTTGCTAAAGCGTTACCAACGTTAGAAGGTAAGCTTACATCAAATGCCATTAGAGTACCTGTTCCAAATGGCTCTTTAGCTATACTAAATTTAGAATTAAAAAATAAAACTTCTCTTAATGGTGTTAATACGATACTAAAAAAATATGCATTAGAAGGTGAATTAGTTGAACAAATTAAATATGAATTAAGTGATGAGTTAGTTTCTAGTGATATTATAGGAAGTTCTGCTCCTTCTATTTATGATAGTAAAGCTACCATTGTTCGTAAGGATGGGAAAAATATCATTTTATACATATGGTACGATAATGAGTACGGCTATAGTCATCAAGTTATAAGACTGGCAAAATATATTGCCAAAGTAAGACGTTATACATACTATTAAAACATAACATCTAAATTCAAATTTAAATCGTATATAAATTAGCCTCATAAACTGAGGCTTTTTAATTATTTATAATGGTTTAATAAACTATATTTTATAAATTAGTAAACCCAGTACAAATATTAAAACCTATCCGAAAAAATGAATTCTATTAAATCTGTAATTTTTATTCTATTCTCCTGCTTTTTTTCATTGATTACATTTTCACAATCAAATCCGCAAGAAGAAGAACTTTCTTTAAATACTGGCACTATAGATAGTCAATTTGAATATGTACTTAGAAAGTCTGGCAATTTTAGAGGTACAAACGGACAAATGTATGAAGCAGTAAATCTAAATATGTTCCTAACATTAAGGTCTCATACAATCGATTCTTTAAAAACGGTTTATAAAGATTTATTAGATACTCAAGTTATTGTTAAAACCCAAGCAAAAGAAATAACAGATTTAAAAGCGAATTTAAAAGCTACGCAAAATAATCTAGAAAACACCAATTTGGAAAAAGACAGCATGTCATTATTTGGTTTGCAAATGAGTAAAACCGGTTATAATGTTTTAATGTGGTCTATAATTGGAGGTTTACTTGGATTGCTTCTTTTCTTTATATACAAGTTTAAAAATAGTAACACAATTACTCGTGAAGCAAGAAAATCTCTTGAAGAAATTGAAGAAGAATTTGAAGAACATCGTAAAACAGCTTTAGAACGTGAACAAAAGGTAAGACGTCAATTACAGGATGAAATTAATAAACATAAAAAGAGTTAATACTTTTTAAAGACCTTTACTCCAGCTTCAATTTTAGTTTTTAAATAATTTTCTCTTGGAACTATTGGGCATGAATATTTATCATTATAAGCACAATAAGGATTGTAAGCAGTATTAAAATCAATTTCAATACTATCACCTTCTGGAATTTTTAAATCTATATAACGTCCACCTCCATAAGTCTCAAAACCATTAGTTTCATCTAAAAAAGGAAGAAATAAATAATCTTCAAAACCAGCTTCTTGCATTAAACTTTCACCTTGATAAATCTTTAGTTGATGGGATTTTCCTTTTAAATCAAATGTTAAAACTCCAAATACGCGTTCTTTAGAAACTCTATCTGTTGTTGTTTTCATATTAAACCATTGGGAGTCTGTTGTTTTAATAAGGGTTGCATTCACAACATAATTAGAATCAAACTTAAAAAAATCTAAGCTTTCAAAATTTTTCCTGTCTTTATGTTTTAAAGGAGATTTGCTTGCATCTTTATAAAAAGCATTAAGCTCTTTTTGAAAATCGGTTTCACCTCTTAACGGCCTCTTTTGAGCGCAACCGAAGAAACAAATAAACATTAAGAAAAATAAAGCTAGTTTTTTCATTTTAAAAAATTTATAAATCAAAAATACAACTTACAAATATTTTATATAGTTTTGAAGAATCAAAAAAAATTAGATATGTTAAATATTGTCAACATTTGTAAAAAGCAACAAACCGCTTCATTAACAAAAAGCTGTTGGGCTTATTATATATTGTGTTGATACTACTATAAATATTACAATATATTAAAGTCCGACCTTAGTGTCGGACTTTTTTTTAAGATAAATTAATGAGTGAATTGAAACTTAAAGTAATGAAAACCTTATTTAATAATTATATAAAAACCTTTAAAGGTTTATCGGGTGAAATCTGGTGGCTTGCTTTAATAACATTTATAAACAGAGCAGGTACTATGGTTATTCCTTTTTTATCACTATATCTGAAAGAAGATTTAAATTTTGAAGTACGTGATGTAGCCTGGATAATGAGTGCATTTGGCTTAGGATCGGTTGCAGGTTCTTGGTTAGGTGGCAAGCTAACTGATACACTAGGTTATTATAAAGTTATGGTAAGAAGTTTAATAGCAACTGGGATTCTATTTATATTATTACAGTTTTTAAAAACATTTACTTCAATTTGCTTTGGGATTTTTATAGTGATGCTCGTTTCTGATACTTTTAGACCCGCTATGTTTGTAGCACTAAATGCGTATAGTAAACCTGAAAACAAAATACGATCGTTAACATTAATTCGATTAGCTATAAACTTAGGATTCTCTGCTGGACCTGCTATTGGCGGACTCATAATAACAGGCTTAAGTTATTCCGGTTTATTTTGGGTTGATGGCATTACTTGCATTTTGGCAACTCTATTGTTGATAAAAGTTTTGCATCCTAAAAAAACAAAAGTTTTAGATGAAATTAAAAATAAAAATCCAATTTCGGCTTATAAAGACTCTAGCTTTTTAATTTTTTTAATAGCAATGATGCTTTTTGGGATTGTATTCTTGCAATATTTTTCAACAATAACTATATATTACAAAGATGTTCATGTATTAACAGAATTGCAAATTGGACTTATTTTAGGTTTAAATGGTTTATTGATTTTCATTTTTGAAATGCCTTTAATTAAGTGGTTAGAAAATACTAAATATACAAAACTTGGATTAATGTTTTTTGGTGCCATTTTAACTGGTTTAAGTTTATTAATTTTAAATTTTACAAGTTGGTCAGGTATTTTAATTATAGGCATGTTATTAATGACCTTAGGTGAAATGATTGCGTTTCCTTTTTCTAATGCTTTTGCAGTTGATAGAGCAAAAAAAGGTAATCAAGGAGAATATATGGCATTATATTCTGTTTCCTTTTCTATTGCTCATATTTTTGGCCATAATGCAGGTTTACAAATGTCCGCTAATTTAGGCTATGAAAATACTTGGTATATTATAACCGGAATTGCTATAATTTGCGCATTATTACTTTTTAGTTTAAACCAAAAATTTAAAAAAGTAATTGTTAAATATTAAAATAAAATCTATTTTAAAGGAGTTACTGCTTTTTGTTTTACAACCCGTGATAATACAATCTGAGTTTTAGATTCACCGTAGGTAATGAGCTGATCAATGAAGGTTTCCAAATGCTTATTATTTTTTAATACCACTTCCATAACTATGTTTTCATCACCAGTAATTCTGTAACAATTAATAACTTCATCATAATTTTTAACTTTATCTAAAAAAGGTTTTAATTTACCCATAAATGCCCTCAAGGTAATAATTGCTTTTAATTGATACCCTATTTCAAAAGGTGAAACAATAGTTTTATAACCTTCAATAATACCCATATCCTCCATTTTTTTTATTCGCTCAGAAACAGCTGGAGAACTTATGCCAACCTGCCTACCAATTTCAGCGTTAGAAAGTCTTGCATTTTCCTGTAAACACTTTAAAATCTTACTGTTAAGTGAATCAATCTTCATTTGAAAGAAATTAGTTTGTAGAAAATTAAATTTTAAAGCAAATATACGGTTTTACTTTAAATAATAAAGTTGATTATGGTTCGTTGTGACTAATTTTGATGTAATTGCTAAGAAGTATAAAATGTCATCAAATTACCCATTAAATCTATCTGAATTACCGATTTATCAAAAAGCTTTAGAGATTTTTGCTTTATCGCAAAGTATTTCTATGTACTTAACAGACGATTTATCCAACTTAAAACCTGATGGCACAGAAGATTCAAATATTTACTTCTCGGGAGATATTGTACAACAATCCGTATCCCTAGCACCTGAAATTGCTAATGCTGAATTAGAGCGTTTTTCTGAAAATAAATACAAACATTTAGATTCTCTTAGACGCTTAACTAACAAACTTTACAAAAACTCTTATAGGTTAGAACGTTCTAATAGCAATGGAAAAGACTTTTTACCTATTTTAAGAAGTGAGCTTAAAAAGTTTAAAAAACTACAAAATAGCTGGATGCTTACTCTATAAGTATTTATTTTAATGTAAAAATTTCTTCAAAACTTCTACTTTCATTACCATAAAAAATAACATCGAAAGTTATCTTCCATTTATTATTTGAAATTTTTTTACCAGAAATAGCACCTATTGGGCTTACATTTTTTTCTATATCATCAGCAAAAAAACAAAAACAAGATTTGGTTAATATTGTTTTAGCTAAAAGTAAATCTTCTCCTTCAACAGAAAAGCTATTTAAGCCTTGGTTTATTTCAAAGTAAATATATTCGGAATACTCATCATCAGCAATAGATTCTTCTTCAGCGGCAATAAAACTAAATTTAAAAACCAGATTACCACCTTCAGAAATATTACCATATTTCATATAAGAGTTTTCAACTTCTCTGACTTCTAAATTGCTTTTTTTATAAAATTCAAAACTATAACTATCCCCAATATTATCAGAAGAACATGAGAGTAGGAACAAACTAAATAATATTATTAGATTCCTTTTCATTTTAAAATGATTCTGTTTTTTTAAAGATACCATAATGAAACAATGGTTGCATATCGATTTAAAAACTTATAAAATTTTAATATTATTATGATTTTAAATTACATATTTCTTCGATATTGGCCACCTACTTCAAACAAAGCATTTGTAATTTGACCTAATGAACACACTTTACATACTTCCATTAAAGACTCAAAAATATTTTTATTATTAATAGCTTTGTCTTGCAACTCTTTTAATAAGTTATCTGTATTATTTGCTTTATGAAGATTTTCTAATGTTTTAATTTGAAATTGTTTTTCAGCTTCTGTGGCTCGTATAACCTCTGCTGGCAAAACAGTTGGAGATCCTTTAATACTTAAAAAGGTATTAACCCCTATAATTGGAAAATCACCATTATGTTTTAACGTTTCATAATATAAACTTTCTTCTTGTATTTTACTTCGTTGATACATGGTTTCCATGGCGCCTAAAACACCTCCACGTTCTGTAATTCTATCAAATTCAAGAAGAACAGCTTCCTCTACTAAATCAGTTAACTCTTCAATAATGAATGAGCCTTGAATTGGATTTTCATTTTTTGCTAAACCTAACTCTTTATTAATAATTAATTGAATTGCCATTGCTCTACGCACTGATTCTTCGGTAGGCGTTGTAATTGCTTCATCGTAAGCATTTGTATGAAGGGAATTACAGTTATCATAAATAGCATACAAAGCTTGTAGTGTCGTTCTAATATCATTAAAATCAATTTCTTGAGCATGTAAACTTCTACCTGAAGTTTGAATGTGATATTTAAGCATTTGAGCACGCTCATTAGCACCATATTTTTGCTTCATAGCTTTTGCCCAAATTTTTCTAGCTACACGACCAATTACTGCATATTCTGGATCGATACCGTTTGAAAAAAAGAATGATAAATTGGGTCCGAACTTATTAATATCCATGCCACGACTTAAATAATATTCTACGTAAGTGAAACCATTAGAAAGTGTAAGGGCTAATTGCGTTATAGGATTTGCACCAGCCTCTGCAATATGATAACCAGAAATTGATACCGAATAGAAATTACGTACATTGTTGTCAATAAAATACTCTTGCACGTCTCCCATTAATCGCAAAGCAAATTCTGTTGAAAAAATACAGGTATTTTGCGCCTGATCTTCCTTTAAAATATCAGCTTGCACAGTACCTCTAACTTGTGCAATGGTTTTTATTTTAATCTCAGCATAAATATTTGCTGGTAATACTTGATCTCCAGTAACACCTAACAACATTAAACCTAAGCCATTATTACCTTCTGGAAGTTCGCCGTTATATTTTGGGCGTTCTTTACCTTCATAAATTTTAGCGATTTTAGCTTCTACTTCTTTTTCTAAACCATTCGCTTTTATATATAATTCACATTGTTGATCTATAGCTGCATTTATGAAAAATGCTAAAAGCATGGGTGCAGGACCATTAATAGTCATACTAACAGACGTCATAACATCAGCTAAATCAAAACCGGAATAAAGCTTTTTAGCATCATCTAAACAGCAAATAGATACTCCAGCATTACCAATTTTTCCATAAATATCTGGACGTAAGTCAGGGTCATTTCCGTAAAGTGTTACACTATCAAAAGCTGTAGATAAACGTTTTGCTGGCAAACCTGCACTAACATAATGAAAGCGCTTATTAGTACGTTCTGGACCTCCTTCTCCTGCAAACATACGAGCCGGATCTTCACCGGTTCTTTTAAATGGATATAAACCAGACGTAAAAGGAAATTCTCCAGGTACATTTTCTTGTAAACACCAATTTAAAATATCTCCCCAAGCTTGATATTTTGGTAATACTACTTTTGGGATTTGTGTGTGTGATAAAGACTCTGTATGCGTTTCAATCTTTATTTCTTTATCTCTAACTTTGAAGGAATAAGTCGGATTTTTGTATTTAATTACTTTCTCACTCCAACCAGTTATTATTTCCCAATTATAAGGGTTTAAGTTGAGTTTTACTCGATCAAATTCTGAAATCAATAATTTAACAAAATCTTTATCTTCTTCTTTTATTGTGATAGATTCTGATACAATTCCTGATTTATCGAGTGTTGGAGTTAAATTTAATACAGACTCTAAAGTTTTATAAATTCCATAAAGTTTTTGAGCTACTTCTACTTGATCTTTAGCCGTTTTATCATAACCTCTATTATTTTCAGCTATTTCAGATAAATAGCGTGTTCTATTTGGTGGAATTACAAAAATCTTTTCACTCATTTCATTTGAAATAGTAAAAGTTGATTTTAAATTAACTCCAGTTTTCTCAACCAAAGTATCCATAATCGCTTTATAAAGCGTATTCATTCCGGGATCGTTAAATTGTGAAGCTATGGTACCAAAAACAGGTAACTCCTCTTGAGGGATATCCCAAAGATTATTGTTACGCATATATTGTTTTTTTACATCACGCAAAGCATCTAAAGAGCCACGTTTATCAAACTTGTTGATAGCAACCAAATCAGCAAAATCAAGCATATCAATTTTCTCTAATTGTGTTGCTGCACCAAACTCTGGTGTCATCACGTAAAGTGACACATCAGAATGTTCTATAATTTCTGTATCACTTTGTCCAATACCAGAAGTTTCTAGAATAATTAAATCAAATTCAGCAGCTTTTAAAACTTCAACAGCTTCATTAACATATTTAGATAGTGCTAAATTAGATTGGCGCGTTGCTAAACTACGCATATAAACACGTGAATTATTAATAGCATTCATTCGAATTCTATCACCTAAAAGCGCACCACCAGTTTTACGTTTTGAGGGATCTACGGAAATGATACCAATTGTTTTTTCTGGAAAATCAATTAAAAATCGTCTCACTAATTCATCAACCAAACTGGATTTTCCTGCACCACCTGTACCTGTAATTCCAAGAACTGGTGTTTTGGAATTTGTATTTTTTGAATGAATTTTTTCTAGAGTTGATTTAGCTACTTCAGGAAAATTTTCTGCAGAAGATATTACTCTTGCAATATCTCTAAAATTTTTATTTGAAAGTTTTTCCAAATCAATATTAAGAGAGTCTCCAAGAGCAAAATCTGATTTTTCAACCAAATCGTTTATCATGCCTTGTAAACCCATTTCTCTACCATCATCAGGTGCATAAATACGAGAAATCCCATAAGCCATTAACTCCTTAATTTCAGAAGGTAATATAACACCACCGCCACCGCCAAAAATCTTGATATGTTCTGAACCCTTTTCCTTTAAAAGGTTGTACATATATTTAAAGTATTCATTGTGACCTCCTTGGTAAGATGTTAAACAAATCGCATTCACATCTTCTTGAATAGCTGTATTTACAACTTCTTCTACACTTCTGTCATGACCTAAGTGAATAACCTCAACACCTGTGGCTTGGATAATACGTCGCATGATATTTATGGAAGCATCATGGCCATCAAACAGTGATGCCGCTGTAACGATTCTAACTTTATATTTTGGCTTATATGGTTCTTTCTGATTCATTCTTAAAGAATATTGAATTTTAGAGCTGCAATTTACGAAATATTCAAAAAAATAAATATTTTACATGAAATTATACAAAATTATTATTCCATTTATAACCTGTATTATTTTTAAACTAATTTTGAGACTATTATATCATAAATCTAGTGAATAAAATTACCATATTAATCCATTGTAAAGACCAATCATCGATAATTGCCTCAGTAACAAATTTTATTGCCAATAAAGAGGGTAATATTGTTTACATTGATCAGCATGTGGATAGAGAACAAAATATCTTTTTTATGAGATTGGAAAGTGAGTTTTTTACTGAAACTTTTTCAACAGATGAATTTAAGGTTGATTTTAAAGAAGTTTTAGCAGATAAATTTGAGATGAAATGGCGTATTTATTCATCAGAATTAAAACCAAAAATGGCGTTATTTATATCCAAATACGACCATTGTTTATATGATTTGTTAGGGCGTTATAATTCTGGAGAACTAAATTTAGAAATTCCTTTTATAATTAGTAACCATCTGGATTTAAAATTAATTGCCGAAAATTTCAAAATTCCATTTCATCATATTCCCGTAACAAAAGATAATAAAGAAGATGCTGAAAATAAACAACTAGAATTATTAGAAAAATACGATATAGATTTTATTGTTTTAGCGCGCTACATGCAAATTGTTACTGGTAAAATAATTAATAAATACCAAAATAAAATAATTAACATTCATCACTCGTTTTTACCAGCTTTTGTTGGTGCTAAACCTTACCATTCAGCATACAAACGTGGTGTAAAAATCATAGGTGCTACCAGTCATTATGTTACTGAAGAATTAGATGCCGGACCTATAATAGAGCAAGATGTAGCTCGTGTTACCCACGCACATGCTATTGAAGATTTAATAGCAAAAGGCCGAGATTTAGAAAAAATTGTATTAGCAAATGCTGTTAAATTACATGCTAACAGAAAGGTTATGGTTTATAATAATAAGACTGTTATTTTTTCTTAAAAAAAAATTAAAAAAAATGTGACTTGATGTTTGATGTGGTGTCTTAAATTCAATACTATTAAAACTTTAAGTTTTTTTAATAGTATTAATAAAAGAAAAGGCATCAAACTCTCAATGATGTCTTTTCTATTTTTACTCGCTATATTTACAATAAATAAAATCTAAAATCATGACAAAAAAAATAGTATTAATATTGTTAATTTTCAACTTTACCTCTTGTGCAGAACTTCAACAAGTCGTTAATCAATTACCACAAGGAGGTATTCTTGGTAATGATGAAATTGCCTCTGGACTTAGACAGGCTTTAGATTTTGGTATAGATAAACAAGTAGCAAAACTTACCCAAACAGATGGTTTTTTTAAAAATGACTTGGTTAAAATTTTACTTCCAGAAGAACTTAAAAAAGTTGATAAAGCACTAAGAGAGATAGGTTTGAGTAGTTTAGCTGATGAAGGCCTAAAAGTTTTAAATAGAGCTGCAGAAGATGCTGTGAAAGAAGCTACGCCAATTTTTGTTAATGCTGTTAAAGAAATCACTTTCACAGACGCTAAAAATATTTTAATAGGTAATGATGATGCTGCAACACAATATTTAACCAATAAAACGAAAACTGCCTTGTATGCAAAATTTAACCCAGTAATTAAAAATTCATTAAGTAAAGTAGGTGCCAATGAAATTTGGAATAATTTAATAAACAAATACAATGCGATTCCTTTTACTAATAATGTAAATCCGGATTTAACAGACTATGTAACGGGAGAAGCTTTAAAAGGAGTTTATACCATGATTGCTGTTGAAGAAAAAGATATCCGTACGAAACTTTCTTCAAGAACAACAGATTTATTGAGAAAGGTTTTTGCTCTGCAAGATTAAGAAGCAAATACATATAAATTATCAATCCTATATATAGAAATAATTATAGGATTTTTTTATTTAAAATACTTATTAATTTGGGGTTAAACACATAAATTTCCAAACTTAAAAACCAACAAAGCAAACTTAACAGCTAGACTAAATAAATTGTTTTTAAATCTCTTTTTAGCAATTATTTAACCTTTTCATTACATCTAAAATAGCTATTAACCCGTACTTTATATAAAACAAAGAACGTTATGAATACACATTTTTGTAAAGTTGGAAAAATAAAGCCAAACTTTAATAAACTATTAAGTTTAAAAGAATTAGAAACTAAAATTGCAAATTTTGTTGAAGATGTCAATAAAGTTGAATATCAAGAAGGTACTGAAACACAATTTATTTAATTAAAAGAATTTCCATTTCTTTTTGGATTTCACTGGCTTTTAAAGCTGCTTCTTGAGCAAAGTTTTCATTATTTGAAGCGTAAATAATACCTCTTGAAGAGTTTATTATCAAGCCAATATTGCTGTTCATTCCATATTTACAAACCTCTTGTAAATTACCACCTTGTGCACCTACACCCGGAACCAGCAAAAAGTTATTTGGAATAATTTTCCTGATATCTGCTAAATACTCAGCTTTAGTAGCTCCAACTACATACATTAAATTTTCAGAATTTTTCCAAGTTTTTGATGTTTCCAAAACTTGTTTATATAACTCAATACCGTCAACAGTTTTAGTTTGAAAATCAAAAGCGCCTTGATTGGATGTTAAAGCTAAAAGAATGGTGTGCTTATTTTTAAAAGCTAAAAAAGGTTCTACAGAATCTTTACCCATATACGGTGCCACAGTAACAGAATCAAACGCTAAATCTTCAAAAAAAGCTCTAGCATACATCGTACTAGTGTTACCTATATCACCACGTTTAGCATCAGCAATTGTGAATATTTCAGGGTGATTTTCGTTTAAGTAATTAATTGTTTTCTCTAATGCTTTCCAACCTTTTAGGCCATAAGCTTCATAAAATGCTGTATTTGGTTTATAAGCAACACATAAATGATGTGTTGCATCAATTATAGCTTTATTAAAAGCGAATATAGGGTCTTCTTCTTTTAATAAATACTGCGGAACTTTATTTAAATCAACATCCAATCCAATGCATAAAAAGGATTTTTTTTGATGTATTTGTTTAATGAGTTGGTTTGTTGTCATATCTATTTTACCACGAATTAACTCATATTAGTTAAAAACAACATTTGATAATTAGTTGCTATTTCTTAAATCACTTCACTATTTGCTTTTAACTTTTCAGTGTTTTCTGCAAGTTGTAGCTCATCAATTATTTTCTGAATATCACCATTAACAATATTTCCTAAATCGTAAAGTGTTAATCCAATTCTGTGATCAGTTACACGCCCTTGCGGATAGTTATAGGTTCTAATTTTTGCACTTCTATCACCACTAGTAACCATGCTACCTCGTTTTGCAGCATCCTCCTCCATTTTTTTAGCCAACTCCATATCGTATAAACGAGAACGAAGTACTCTAAAAGCTTTCTCTTTATTTTTATGTTGTGATTTTTGATCTTGACACTGAGCCACCAAACCTGTTGGAATGTGTGTTAAACGTACAGCAGAATAAGTGGTGTTTACCGATTGACCACCTGGACCTGATGAACAGAAAAAATCAATTCTTACATCTTTGGGATTAATCTCTACATCAAACTCTTCTGCTTCTGGAAACACCATTACCGTTGCTGCACTGGTATGCACACGGCCTTGAGTTTCTGTTTGTGGTACACGTTGTACACGATGAACACCTGCTTCAAACTTTAAAGTTCCATAAACATCTTCACCAGAAACCTCAAATTGAATCTCTTTAAAACCACCGTTGGTTCCTTCACTAAAGTCCACGGTATCAACTTTCCAACCTTTACTTTCACAATATTTTGTGTACATTCTAAACAAATCTCCCGCAAAAATACTTGCCTCATCACCTCCTGTACCAGCACGTAACTCAACAACAGCATTTTTTGTGTCTTCGGGGTCTTTTGGTATCAATAAAAACTTAATTTCATCTTCTAATTTTGGAAGACGATCTTTAGCTTCATCATATTGCATTTTAGCCATATCTACCATCTCAGGATCGCCTCCTTCAGAAATAATATCTTCCGCTTCTGATAAATTATTTATTGCCTCTAAATACTCTTCCCTTTTATCCATGAGACTTTTAAGGTCTTTATATTCTTTATTAAGACTCACATATCGTTTTTGATCTGAAATTATATTAGGTTGAATGATTAAATCACTAACCTCATCAAAACGTTGTTTTATTATTTGTAATTTCTCTAACATCTACCTTTTTTATTGGGACTCAAAAATACAATAATTTATGAATTTTAAGTATTCGTAAACAACTCTAATAATTAAATAGTAAAAATATTAATTACCAATTTCCGTTATTACAGGTACTATGCAGCAATTATTTTCAATATTTATATTTTACAGACCTTTCATTTTATGGTCGATAACAATAAATATGGGCTTGTATTTCTTAAATTACTATATTTTACAAATACTTTTTAATAAAACTTATTTTAGTTATTTTTTTATGGTATTTATTAAATGAAAAAAACGCTAAAAGAAAATTATTATTTTACAGGAATTTGGGGATTTCAACTCTTAAATTGTTTTTATATTTTTATATTTTTATATTTTAGATATAATTATCTCGTTAC
>NZ_CEWOCJ010000012.1:0-74993 GCF_982512915.1 Flaviramulus sp.
TTTTTTGCTTATTAGTGAAATATTAAGGTTTTTGATAAGTTAAGCTTTTTTGAATGACCGATAAAAATGATTTCCTTGATTTTAGGCTTGTTAAGCATTGCTAAGAATAACAATAAGCCTCAGCTTCTTTCTCTATCTAATAATTATATTAATATAAAAATTATATATTAGATATTGTAGTTTTATTTTTTCTAAAAAACTCGCCATTACAAACTTCAAAATTACTATATTCCAATTCTTTTTTTAATATCTTTTAATGACTCTAAATAGTGAATTGGAATTAGCTTGGGAGTTTGTAAACAATACAAACCGATGTATTTTTTTAACAGGAAAAGCAGGTACAGGTAAAACAACCTTTTTACATCGATTGAAAACACATAGTTTAAAGCGTTTGGTTGTTGTTGCACCTACGGGTGTAGCTGCTATTAATGCTAAAGGTGTTACGATTCATTCTTTTTTTCAAATGCCTTTTGGTCCTGTTTTACCTGAAACCAATTTAAATAATTCTAGTGTATATAACCGAAAGTTTAGTAAGACTAAAATCAATATCATAAAATCAATGGATTTATTAGTTATTGATGAGATAAGTATGGTGCGTGCCGATTTACTAGATGGTATTGATAGAACGTTACGACGTTATAGAAAAAGAGAAAAGGTCTTTGGAGGAATACAAGTACTCATGATTGGAGATCTTCAGCAATTGTCGCCTGTTATTAAAGATAACGAATGGCAATTGTTAAAACATGTTTACAATAATGGCTTCTTTTTTAGTAGTAAAGCTTTTCAAGAATGTCAGTCGGTTACCATAGAATTAAAGCACATTTACAGGCAAGAAAATCCTAAGTTTATTCAGATTTTAAATGAAATAAGGAATAATAAATTGACGGAACCTTCAGCTTTAGAATTAAATAAACGCTTTATTCCAGATTTTACACCAGAGGCCGATTCAGGTTATATATCATTAACAACCCACAACAACAAGGCTGAGGAAACAAACAGGATTGAGCTAGATAAAATCAAAACCTATAAGTTATAATGCGAAAGTTGAAGGTAAGTTTCCAGAGTTTTCTTTTCCCAATGATGTAGTACTTACATTAAAAGTTGGTGCTCAAGTCATGTTTATAAAGAATGATAGTAGCCAAGACAAACGCTATTTTAATGGGAAAATTGGAAAAGTAATTCATTTAGATAATGAAGAAGTGGTAGTACATTGTCCAGACGACGATTTTAATATTGTAACAACTTCCGAAGTTTGGGAAAATATAAATTATACGCTCGATTCTGAAACAAAAGCTATTACCGAAGATAAAATTGGTGCTTTTACTCAGATTCCATTAAGATTAGCTTGGTCGATAACTATACATAAAAGTCAGGGTTTAACCTTTGAAAAAGCTATTATTGATGCTCAGGGAGCTTTTGCTCATGGACAAACTTATGTTGCACTTAGCAGATGTATATCTTTAGAAGGTTTAGTTTTAAGAAGCAAAATAAGTTCTAGCCAAATTATAAGCGACAGCAATGTTATCTCGTTTAATAAAAAGGCAGAGGCGAATGAACCTGATGTTCTTGTTTTGAAGCACTCTCAAAAAATGTTTCAGTTAGATTTGATTTCTGAGGTTTTTGGATTTTACGAATTTATGTATCCTGTAAATCGTTTATTAGATATTTTTTATAAGAATAGAAATAGTATAGAGGGAAAGGTTGAGCAGCCAATACTAACAATTAAAAAGACACTTACTAATTTTTTAAAAGTAAGCAATGGGTTTAATAAGCAACTTAAACAACTAGCAGAAAATGACACATTACCAGAGCTTAGTGAAATTATTCAAGAACGTTTTAAGA
The DNA here is from genome assembly GCF_982512915.1 of Flaviramulus sp. Taxonomy (NCBI): domain Bacteria; kingdom Pseudomonadati; phylum Bacteroidota; class Flavobacteriia; order Flavobacteriales; family Flavobacteriaceae; genus Flaviramulus; species Flaviramulus sp. The sequence continues at coordinate 1,843 of NZ_CEWOCJ010000012.1, forward strand.
AAGCGATTACTTATTTTAAATATGAATTAGAAACGAATCTTGTTAAAGCTATAAAAGAATTTGGATTTACTACTGATAATAAAACAGTTGGTACCGAAATAAATAAAAATATTGATACGATTGAAGATATTTTAGAAGCAAAGCTTTTATTTTTTAATGGACTATCTGATGGTTTTACAACAAAAAAACTTCTTGAGTTACGGGCAAATTCAATTTTCCTTTCAAAGGATAAACCTAAAAAAACACGTAAAACCGTTATAGATGGTACAGCCAATCTAGAATTATTTGAATTGTTGCGTGTATTACGAAATATGATTGCGAATGAAAACGACCTAATACATTTTCAAGTTTTTACTCAAAAAGCTTTATATGAAATGTGTGAAACCTTACCATTAACTAAACAAGAATTGTTACTTGTAAACGGTATGGGTAAAAAGAGAGTTGAAAAGTATGGGAACGCTATTTTAGAAGTTATTAAAAATTTTTGTGATGAAAATGATATAGAAACACAGAATGATAATCCTTCTTTTGAGCAACAAAAAGTTAAAAATGAAAAAATTGACACAAAGAAAATGTCTTTATACTTATTTAAGTCTGGAAAATCTATAGAAAATATAGCTTATGAAAGAGAATTAAATGAAAACACAATTTTTGGTCATTTAGCAAGTTTCATCGATTCTGGCGAAATCAGAATAACGGATATTATATCTAAACTTCATTTTGAAGAATTAAAAGCTTTAATTCCTGAAAAAACTTTTGATGGATTATCAGACTTAAAACTTCAATTAGATGATAAATATAGTTTTGCAGAAATACGTTTAGTAATTAATTATTTAAAAAATTAGTTATTAATTGTAAGGATACTCTACAGATAAGACAAAGTATATTAATTTAAATTAATTATTTTAGTATCTATGAATATTATAATAGAATCTACACTTCAAACACTTTATAAGGCTCAAATACTATTACTTAATTTAACAGATGAACAGTTATGTAACAATACTGTGTCTCCTTATTATTCAAGTATAGGTTCACATATTAGGCATATCTTAGATTTTTATGAATGTCTATTGTGTTTTAATTTAGAAAATAAAATTGATTTAACAGTAAGGAGTAGGAATAAAGATGTTGAATCTAAATGTATTTCTGCAGAAAATTATTTAACTACAATAATAAGAAAATTAAATAATTATAACTTAGATGATAATAAAACTGTAGTTGTGGTTGATGATTTAGGTCTGGGAAAAATAGATATTCCCTATACTTTAAGTGCTTTATTTGCCCAAGCTAATAGCCATACTATTCATCATTTTGCTATTATAAATTATATTTTAGATAGCTTGGGTATTAATTTAAATCAATGCTCAGATTTTGGTTATAATCCTACGACACCTAGACAAACATCTATAAATTAGAATTAAATGTGAATTATTTCTTTTTAAACATACTATTCATAATTGTTTTAATTCCTTTAAATAAAAGAAAAATTGCAAATCCTGAGATTAAACAACCTACAATTAGTATTGGAATGTAAAGTGGTTTTTCTGGATTATTAAACGCAATGCTTAATAGTATTGGTCCCATAAATAAGCTTAATAAAGCAAAAACTAATGTTTTTATTCCTTTTATTAATGTTGTTTTATCTGTTTTATTTGTTTCCATTGTTATAATTTTGAATTGCTAATCGGACATTACCATTAGCCTCTATTAATATTTTTGCTTTATCTTCAGTAATGTTTAACTCACTCATAAGTATTTTAACACCCCTATCAACTAGTTTATTATTGCTTAGTTGCATGTCCACCATTTTGTTTCCTTTTACATGTCCTAATTGAATCATTGTGGTGGTGGTTATCATATTTAAAACCAATTTTTGAGCTGTTCCGGCTTTCATTCTTGAGCTACCGGTAACAAATTCTGGACCTACTAAAACTTCAATAGGATATTTAGCCGTTTGAGAAAGTGGACTATTTATATTACAAGTTATACAACCTGTAATGATATTGTTTTTATTGCATTTATCTAAAGCAGCGATTACATATGGAGTTGTTCCAGATGCAGCAATACCAATTACAACGTCTTTTTTGTTTATATTATAAGCTTGTAAATTCTCCCAACCCAGAGTTAATGAATCTTCGGCAAATTCAACTGCTTTTCTTATGGCCGTATCTCCACCAGCTATCAACCCAATGACTAAATCATGTGGCACACCAAATGTTGGTGGGCATTCTGAAGCATCAAGTATACCTAGTCGTCCACTAGTACCAGCGCCAATATAAAATAAACGCCCTCCTTTATTTAATTGATTAACAATTTTTTCAATTAATTCTTCAATTTTAGGAAGTGCTTTTTCTACAGCAATTGGAACTGATTTATCTTCATTATTTATATTAGAAAGTAATTCTGATACGCTCATCTTTTCCAGATGATTGTAATTAGAATCTTGTTCGGTAGTTTTTATGAAACTCATAATTCAAAAATATGAATTAATAGTGAGTTTTAATCATAAAGAACATCCTCAACTTCTAATTTTTTATCATTTATAAAATCATAAAGTGTTAACTGTCTTAATATATAGTAATCTCTCCAAAATTTCTCAAGTGAATTCAAGTAATCAAATACAGCTAAATCCCTTTCTTCTAAAGCAATATTTAAATCAGTTATAGTTACTTTATTTAAAATGTATCTTTTTTTAGAAATTTCATATCGTTTCATCGAAACTTCTTTTGCTTTTTCTGCAGTAACTAAAAAGTCTCTTTGGTTAGACCAATTTAATACGTGTAAATATATTTCTTGTTCAAATTCTTGCTTGTCCTGATTTATGTTATTATTTGTTAAATCTAAATTAGCTTCAGCCATTTTACGTCTAGATTTAGAGACACCCCAGTCAAATAAGGGTATTCCAACAGATACCGATACGTTTTGTTGTTTGTTAAAGTTGCTAAACAAGTTATTAAAATCATCACCATTTTGGGATATTCCAAAATTGGCTCTAACCCCTAATTGTAATCTATTATTACCTTTTTGGAATGCTACTTCTTTTTCGGCTTCTAAACGTTTTCTTCTAAACTCTATAACGGCTTTTCGATTAGATTCAGCTTCATTTAAGGCTTTATCTATTTCTACCTCAAAAAGAGGAAGTTGTTTTGGAATATCTAACTCTAAATCTTCAGTATCCAATTCTAAGTAGCGTGCTAAATTTTGTGAAGCTCTTTTTAATTCTACTTTATTAGTTGTAACCCTATTTTTAGAATTCAAGAATCTTAATTCCATTTGTAATAGCTCGTTTTCTGCAATTTTTCCAACACTAAACCTTCCTTTAGCTATTTGAAACAGTGTATCTTGGTTTTTTAAATTAGTTTCAGAAATTGCGAGTTGCATTTGAGCTTTAAGTAAATCAAAATAAAGGTTAGAAGTACTTACTGATATTTGTTCCATATTTTCAATAAAATCTCTTTTTGATTCTTCATAAATTAATGGTTCAATCTTTTTATCCCATTTAAATTCATTGAATAGTACTGAATTTTGAAGATAGTTAATGGAAAAGGGAATAACAGAATAACCTACATTATCGTCTATTCCAAATAATTCTACGCGTTCTAAATTTGTGTTTACTGATAAAGTACCACCTGTATAGGGTATGCTTTGAGAAATTGATAAACCACCTTCTGCAAGTAACTGATTTTGTGTTACAAAGATGTCTTGTCCTGTATCGTTTGTTATTCTACGTACTGCATTTCGGTATTCTGGAAGCGTCGCATTTAGTCTGAGTTCGGGTAAAAAACTTGCTTTATAACGTCTGAAGCGCCAATAGTTAGATTGATTTCTAGTTAAATTGATTTTATAATCTGGTGATTTTTTTCGTGCAATTTCAATAGCTTCAACTAACGTTAGCTTTTTTGATTGCGCATTATTTATTAAAGGAAAAATAATGATAATAATGATGAGTATTTTTTTCATGTTTACTTATTCAGACCTTAAAGCTTGTATTGGTTTTTTATTTGCTGCGGCTTTTGCTGGAAATATTCCAAAAATTAATCCGATTGCTACGGCTATTAAAAATGAAATCAGAATGGAGTTTACAGATAGAATAGTTTCTATTCCTGAAAAAATTTCAATGATGTAAGCTCCAATTATTCCAAGAATAATTCCAATAAATCCACCACCAACACTTATAAGGACAGATTCAGATAAAAATTGTAAAATCACGTCTTCTTCTGTTGCACCAATAGCTCTAATTATACCTATCTCTTTGGTTCTTTCTAATACGGAGGCCAGCATAATATTCATGATACCAATACCTCCAATTAATAAAGAAATTCCAGCTATTATGATTAAAACTATATTAAATATTTGTTTTGTTTTTTGCTGCTGTTTTAGTAATTGTATTGGGATTTCTATTTCAAAATCTAAAACATCATTATGTCTTCTTTTTAGCATTTTACTTAAAACTTCAGCAGTAGCTTTTAATTCATTTGAATTTGATACTTGGATTGTTAATTTGTCAATTTGATGATAATTACCTCTTGGAATTCTTTTTTTCGGCCCATTTTGATTGAAGTTTTGAGCACCTACTTGATCAGTAATTATTTTACGATCTTTGTAACGCACCAAGAATGTGTTTATAGGTATATATATGTCTTCGTTTAAATCCCTTATTCCTAAATTTTCTTGTGCTTTTTCAGAAATCAACTTTTCTTCAATAACACCTATTACTTTTAGCCAAACATCTTTAACTTTTATCTGTTTTCCGATTGCGCTTTGACCGGTAAATAATTTTTTCTCTACTTTTTTACCTATTATGCATACTGGCAAAGCATTTTTAATTTGAAATTCTGAAAAACTTTTACCGTTTTCTAAATTTATATTTGAAGCTTCTAAAAAGCTAGGGGAAATACCAATAAGTTTTACTGAATTTTGTCTTCCATTATTAATAACATAAGTATTCAAAATTATTTCTGGACTAACTAACTTTATATTAGGAATATTTTTTTGCAAACTTAGAGCATCTAATATGTCTAGGCCTTTAGAAAAACGCTTTGATTCATTTTCATTTGCATTTTCATCTATTTCAGCTTCCTCTTTATCCTCCTCATCAGGTATAGGTATAACAACAATATTATTTACACCAACTAATTCTAGTTGTGCTAAAATCTCTTTTTCGGCACCATTTCCAATTGCCAACATGGTAATTACTGATGCAACTCCAAAAATGATACCTAGTGCTGTTAAAAAAGTTCTAACCTTGTTCGTTTTTATAAACCAATAAGCCTCACCAAAATTAGATTTTAATTTTTCTAAAAGTATTTTGTCTATCATGCTTATTTTAATAGCGTTATACTTTTATCATCTGAGTCTTCAGGTTTATTTAAAAATATGACATCACCTTCTTTTAATCCTTTTTTTATAATTACGACTTCGTTATTTGAAGAACCTAATTCTACTTGTCTTTTCTCAATTGATAATCCAGATTTTACATAAGTATAACTTATAAAATCATTTGCAAATACGCCTTCTAAAGGTATCATCAAAACATCATCTTGTTTATCTATTAAAATTTTGTTAGATGTAGTCATTCCGGGTCTAATATTTTTATTTGTCTCGTTTAACTTAATTAAAACCTGAAAAAGTTTAATATCCGAGCCAGCTTTAGTTTCGCCTACATTAGCTACATCAGTAACAATGCCGTCTAGTTCTATATCTGGAAATGCATCAAATCCTATTTTGACAGTTAAATCTTTCTTTATTTTTCTAATATCTACCTCATTACTATAAGTTTTTGACTCCATTTTTGTTAAATCTGGTAAACTAGCAATTGCTGGTTCCCAAGGAGATATAGTAGAGCCAACTTTCTTTTTGGTGCCATTCCATTCTTTTACATAGGTTACCATACCATCATCATCAGAATAAATTGTAAATTCTTTTTGTAATTGTAATAATTCTTCAATTTGTTTAGAAATCTTAGAAACCTCCGTACCAACTTCAATCATTTTTGCATTGGCTTGTCTCTTTTTGATTGAATAATCAGCTCTTTTTTCTTTTAGATCTCTAGTCGTTTTTTCTAATTTAATTTCTAAGGATCTTATAGTTGAAGGAGGTTCGTATATAGAACGTTCTAATTCTAAACTATCTTCTTCAATGTTAAATAACAGGTCTTTAATTGAATTTCGCTCTTGTTTTAGAGTAAGTGTAGTATCTAGTTGTTGTTGAGTATATCTTGATTGAGCTTTTTCTAAATTTAACTGAGCTTCATTAATTTTCCCATTTACTTCAGAGGCATCTAGTTTGCCAATATATTCACCCTTTTTTACAATGGTACCTTCAGCGACTAAATCTTGTATTTTTATTTGATAAATATTAAATCTTCGTGCGTTACTTGGGCCGTTAATTTCTTTTGAACTTGTAGATTGAGCCTCTCCAGATATGAAAACTTCATTTAAAAAAGTACCTTTTAATACTTTGGTTGTAATTGAGACGTCTTCATCATTTTTAGAATTAAAATACGAATAAGCAATTATTATAATAACGACAAAACCTATGATATAGGTAATTTTTTTCTTATTCATTTATTTTATATTAGATTGATTGTCAATAAAAATAAATAAAATACCTATCTATAAAATTTTATTATTGTTAATATCATCTTAAAAGCAATAATTTTTAATTGTTATAAATAAAAAATGAATTGAATTATTGTACGATATAAGTTAATTTGTCAGCTTCAGAGGCTCTAAAGTAACCAAAAGGAAAGTTTTTAGGATTTGTTTGGTTTATACAGTTTCCTCTAACTGTTGCAGGTTGTGTTTGAAATGGGTCTCCAGATTGGTCGTCGGTTTGTTGTAAAAGTATATTCATAAACTCATAATATCTTTCAGAGATACCAGAATTTATAATTAATAGTTCTTCATCAGTTTTAAGATTTTCATTTGAATGAAATGCAAAAATTTGATTTCCATCAGTAAATTCATCATCATAAACCTCAATGTCTTTACTGTTTCTAGATGCTACAATAAATTCGAATAAATAAAAGTTATTAATATTCAATGGGTCTGAATAGAAAGCTTTAATCTCGATTTCATCTCCAGCAAAACCACCATCATTTTTTTGTTCAATAAACTCAATTGGTACAACAGGTATTAAAGTTTCAGTTGCTGTATATATTTCATTATTATAGTTAATAATTAAATTATAGGTTTCATTAATAGCAGGTATGAAAGTATTATTATTGTAAATTCCTGTTGATACTTCTTCAATAAAATTAAAAGTATTATTATTTGAATCTGTTACAGTAACTGCAGCACCAGTTGCTGGAGGGACAGTTTCATCAAAAAATGGAGCTGTCAGTGACAGCTTTATCGACTGATTTCTTCCGTCAGTTCCCTTTACCCAATTTAGAGAGGCATCGATAACTAATCTTGGTTCTACGGTATTTAAATTAATTTCTATAACGTCTTCACAGGATACTAATAATAAACTAAGGAGTATAATTAATACTTTTTTCATAGTCTTAAAGTTTAAAATTATATGATATAGATGGAACAATTCCGAAAATTGCTAATCGAGTAGCCTCGTTTAATCCAGTTTCAATATTTTGACCAAAATTTATGGTTGCAGCATTTCTACGATTGTAAATATTGTAAATGCCAAATACCCAATAGCTCTGTATACCCTTCTTTTTGTTAGGTTTTGGTGTGTAATTAAAAGCGACATCTAAACGATTATAAGCCGGGAGTCTATCAGAATTTCTTCCATTAAAACTGGGTATATTGATACCATTGTATTGGTATTGTGCATTAGGAAATGTACCAGGTTGACCAGTTTGAAATAAAAAATTAGCATTTATTTTCCATTTTTCATTCCAATTATAGCTTCCTGTAAATGATATGTCGTGTGTTTTATCAAATGGAGTATTATACCAGTTACCATTATTTATTCCAATTTCTGAAGGTGTTCTACCTTTTGTTTGTTGTTCAGATTTTGAGAGTGTGTATGCTAACCAACCTTTAAATTTACCTTCATTTTTTCTTAAAAGAACTTCTAATCCATAAGCTCTGGCTTCACCATTTAAAATAACTTGTTCGATGGCGTTGTTAGCTATTAAATTTGCACCATCTATATAATCAATTCTGTTTTTTATAGTTTTATAAAAACTTTCTAATTCTAAAGAGTATGAGTTGTTATTGAAGTTTTTAAAATATCCTAAAGCAAATTGATCTAGTATTTGTGGCTTAATATATTTACCACTTGGCGCCCAAACATCGAGTGGAGTAGGGGAATTTGTGTTTGATAATAAATGTAAGTATTGACTCATTCGATTATAACTCATTTTAATTGAGCTACTTTCTTTAAGTTGGTATGCTATTGATGCTCTCGGTTCTAGATTATAAAAGCTTTCAATAATATCATTTCGTTTAAAATTTTGGATATCTATAGGATTTGCTTTTTCATAAATTTGAAAATCTTCATTGAATACAACTGCTTGATTGTTTTCGTATATATTTAGTTCATCTTGACCTAAACGATGAAAAGCACTGAAGCGTAAACCATAAGAAAGTGCAAGCTTATCAGATATTTTGTGTTCTGAATCGACGTAAATAGCATTTTCAAAAGCATATTTATCAGTTAGTTTAAAAGGATTGATTCCAGAAGTTTCAATAGTTGGTTTTATATCACCTGGATTAAATTTGTAATAAATACTATTTAAACCATATTGTAATTTTATTGTATTGTTTATGTAGTGTTTTAAATCGTATTTTAAGTTGAAGTTTTGAATGCCCGAAACCCAATCAAACTCTACGAAATTTAGTTTTAAATCGTAATAATAATCCGAATAAATCACTGATAAATTTGAAAATAATTTATCAGAAAATAAATGATTCCATCTAAAGTTTAAAACAGAATTACCATAAGTATTTTCAAAAGTATCTTCAATTCTAAATACATCTCTTCCAAAATAACCAGAAAGGTAGATATTATTTCTATCGTTTAATTTGTAACTTAATTTTGTGTTTAAATCATAGAAGTAGGCAATATTATTAATATCAAATAGGGGTAGAAATAAATGCGCATAACTTGATCTGCCACCTAAAAGAAAAGACCCTTTTTCTTTTTTAATAGGACCTTCTGCTAGTAATCTACTAGAAACAATACCAATACCTCCATTTAAATGAAAATCTTTATTATTCCCTTCTTTTTGATAAATGTCTAAAACCGAGGAGACGCGTCCGCCGTATCGCGCAGGAATTCCACCTTTATAAAGTTTCAAATCCTTAATGGCATCTGGATTAAATACTGAAAAGAATCCAAACAAGTGGGATGAATTAAATATCGTAGCCTCATCTAAAAGTATTAGATTTTGATCAGCTGCACCACCCCGAACATTAAAACCCGAAGCACCTTCACCTGCATTTGTAACTCCGGGTAAAAGTGTTATCGCTTTTATTATATCGGACTCACCAAGGACCACAGGAATATTTTTTATTGTACTTGAGGTTAACTTATTAACGCTCATTTGTGGTGTTTTTATATTTAGTTTTTCAATATTTTCTGTAATGACTATTTCATCTAAATTTTCAGCAGATTCATATAAGCTAAAATTCTTAATAATATCTTTTGTAAGAGTGATGGTTTCAGATATCGAATTGAATCCTAAGTAACTTACTAAAATTTGATAAGTTCCTTCAGGAATAGTTATTGAATAAAATCCGTATTCGTTTGTCGTTGTTCCAGTTTTTAAGTCTGGAAAAATAATGTTAACTCCAATAAGTGTTTCATTACTTTTTTCTTCAGAGATAATACCACTTATTGTAAATTTTTCTTGAGCATCAAGCGAAAAGTTATTAACGCAAAAAACAACAAGAAACCAGAGAAGGTTTTTCATTGGCAATAATTTTTTCCAAAAATACGAAAAAAGCTCCTTTATGGAGCTTTTTTGAATTTATGTTTTGAATTTGTCTAGAATACTAAAATACTATTAAAAGTATTACTTGGTCGCATCACTTGGTTAATGAGTGTTTCGTTTGGCTCATAGTAACCACCTATTGTGGTTGGTTTACCTTGAATATCATTTAGTTCTTTTAAAATTATATATTCATTATCCTGTAGTTCTTGGGCTATGGGTGTAAACTCAGCTTTTAAAGCTTCATCTTTATTTTGATTTGCTAATTCTTGTGCCCAATACATCGCTAAGTAAAAGTGACTTCCTCTATTATCTAATTCTCCTACATTTCGAGATGGTCCTTTTTTGTTTTCTAATAGCTTTTCGGTAGCAATATCTAAAGTTTCACTTAAAATTTTAGCCTTCTGATTTTTGTTAACTTCTCCAAAGTGTTCTAAAGATACTGCTATTGCTAAAAATTCTCCTAAAGAGTCCCAACGTAAATGATTTTCTTCTAATAATTGTTCAACATGTTTGGGAGCAGATCCGCCTGCACCAGTTTCAAATAAACCACCACCATTCATTAATGGGACAATAGATAACATTTTTGCACTGGTACCAACTTCTAAAATTGGAAATAAGTCTGTTAAATAATCTCGTAAAACATTACCAGAAACAGAAATAGTGTCTTCTCCTTTAATTAGTCTTTCGCAAGTAAAAATGGTTGCATCAATTGGAGATAAAATTCTTAAATCTAGTCCTGAAGCATCATAGTCTTTTAAGTAAGTATTTACTTTTTTAATTAACTCTGCATCATGAGCTCGTTGTTCATCTAGCCAAAATACCGCAGGAGTTTGAGAAGCCTTAGCTCGTGTTACAGCTAATTTAACCCAATCTTGAATTGGTGCATCTTTTGTTTGGCACATACGCCAAATATCACCAGTTTCAACCTCATGTTGCATTAAAATAGTACCAGAGGCATCAATAACTTGCACTATTCCATCCGAATGGATTTCAAAAGTTTTATCATGAGAACCATATTCTTCAGCCTTTTGAGCCATCAAACCAACATTAGGAACTGTTCCCATAGTTGAAGGGTTAAAAGCACCATTCTTTTTACAGAAATTTATGGTTGCAGAATAAATTCCCGCATAGCTACTATCAGGAATTACAGCTTTTGTATCTTGAAGTTTACCATTAGCATTCCACATTTTTCCTGAGGTTCTAATCATTGCTGGCATAGAGGCATCTATAATAACATCACTTGGAACGTGTAAATTGGTAATACCTTTTTCACTGTTAACCATAGCTATTGCAGGTCCATCTTTAAAAGCCGCATCGATATCCGCTTGAATTTCATTTCGTTTTGCTTCGGGTAATTCTTGGATTTTTTCAACTAAATTGCCAAAACCATTATTAACATCAACTCCAAGTTGTTCTAAAACAGCGGTATGTTTAGTAAAAACATCTTTAAAAAATATTTTTACTGCATGACCAAAAATAATTGGGTCGCTCACTTTCATCATGGTAGCTTTCATGTGTAATGAAAGCAAAACATCTTTAGTTTTTGCATCAGCTACTTGTTCTTCAAAAAAAGTAATTAAAGCTTTTTTGCTCATTATCGTAGCATCAATAATTTCATTTTCTTGTAATGCAAAAGGGTTTTTTAAAATAGTCACATTACTGTTTTTATCTGTATGTTGAATTGTTATAGTAGTTGCTTTTGGAATAGTTACAGATTTTTCATTATGAGCAAAATCACCACTACTCATAGTTGCTACATGTGTTTTAGAATCAGAAGTCCAAGCACCCATTGAATGTGGGTTTTTCTTAGCGTAATTTTTAACGGCTTTTGGTGCGCGCCTATCACTATTTCCTTCTCTTAATACAGGGTTTACAGCACTTCCTTTAATTTTATCATAACGAGATTTAATATCTTTTTCTGAATCATTTTTTGGTTCATCAGGATAATTTGGAATACTAAATCCTTGAGATTGTAATTCTTTAATAGCACTTTTTAATTGTGGTATTGAAGCACTAATGTTTGGTAATTTTATAATATTTGCTTCAGGATTTTTTGCTAATTCACCAAGCGTTAATAAATCATCAGGAACACGTTGGTTTTCAATTAAAAAATCTGGGAATACAGCTAAAATTCTTGCAGCTAAAGAAATATCTCTTGTTTCAATATTAATACCAGAAGATTTTATGAAAGCTTTTACGATTGGTAATAATGAACGAGTTGCTAAAGCTGGTGCTTCGTCAGTTTTTGTGTAAATTATTTTGGACATTGGTGATGATTTTTTGAATAATATTTGTTGGGAAAGCGTATGCATTAACGCTGTTATTTTTTAGCGTTGCAAATATACAAAAAACGACCATGAATAAAACCTAAAACACTAATGAAATTAATACAGAAGAGTAGATTTATTAGAAAATCAAAAAGCATTTAAACCAGTATGAAATAATTAAAAAATATTTAATAAAGGTGATAAAAATACAAAAGCCATATCATAGAAGAATTAACTCTATCATTGATATGGCTTTTTTTGAAATAACATCATGTAACTTTTTGTAGTTATTAAACTAAAGTGGTTTAAAATTTTCTTCCAAGCCTTCTAAGTAATATGCTATTATTTCAAAGAAACATTTAAGAGATTCTCAAAATGTATTGATGTATCACTCAATGTTTCAAATAATTGTTTTTTTGATGTTATAACTAGCTTTTTGTTTACAAGCTAATTTCGTTAATAATATTGCTTGTATAATAACATCAACTTTCGTCTTTGTTACTTTTTAAGCTTTCAATTAAAGGTAATTTTATCATGCTTACACATATTAAATTTTTTTGTAATATCATGGTTAGTTCTTAATCACGCACAAACCTGATTGAAAAAAACATCAAAAAACAATTTAATAAAGAACGTTGCTTTAATAGAATATAATAAAAATTCGTTTTTTGGCGAAACCAATCACAGTTATTATTATTTCTACAACTAAAATATAAATTGAATTTTAAAGCCAAAGAAATTAATATATTAGATATCAGCTATTTACAAACCATACTTATTAACAAAAGTTAATAAAAAAAGCCCTGATTAAGTCAGAGCTTTTAAAAACTGAAAAATCAGTTGTATAATTATTAACGTCTAGCCTCTTTAATTCTAGCTTTCTTACCAGTAAGACCTCTAAAGTAGTAAATTCTAGCTCTACGTACTTTACCACGTTTATTAACTTCAATTTTTTGTAATGCTGGTAAATTAATTGGGAAAATACGCTCAACACCAACAGTACCAGACATTTTTCTTATTGTAAATGTTTCAGAAGTTCCTGTTCCTTTTCTTTGTATTACTACACCTCTAAAAAACTGTGTTCTTACTTTTTCACCCTCTCTAATTTCATAGTAAACAGTGATTGTGTCTCCAGCTCCAAACTCTGGAAAATCTTTTTTCGTTACAAATTCGTCTTGTATAAACTTTACTAAAGATTCCATATCTTTAAATTTAATTATATTAAATCAGAATAACATTCACGATTCTCGCCAGAGGTTAACCCGAAATTGGCTGCAAAAATAACTATTAATTAATAATCTGCAACCTTTTATTTGTATTTTTTTGATGTTTCCTTTTGCACAACAAAAGGTTCGGCTTTACGCTATATCTTTAGCGAAAAGCAAAAGGATGTCGATGCTATCTTTAACACAACAATCGAGTTTAATTATGCTTTTTGTTTCTAAAGTTTTGTAAATTTACTTTCATGGGAATGATGTTTCTTCTTTATAATCCAAAACTTCAGGAATGGCTTGTGCTTTTTGGTGGTATTTTTGTTATTTTTCTAATAGCCTTTTTAGTTACTAAATTTACTAAGTATGGTGGAGGTAGTAATTATGGAATGAAAGGAAAATTTGATGATGATTATCATAATAACTTCGATGATTTTGACTAATCTTCTAATAAATCTGGTCTACGCTCTTTGGTTCTCTGATAAGCTTGCTCTTCGCGCCATTTTTCAATTTTAGGTAAATTACCGCTAAATAATAATTCTGGTACTTTCATACCTTTATATTCACGAGGTTTGGTGTAAATAGGAGGTGCTAGTAAATTATCTTGAAACGAATCTGTTAGAGCAGAGGTTTCATTACCTAAAACACCTGGTATAAGTCTTATAATAGCATCGCAAAGTACCGCAGCACCTAACTCGCCACCAGATAACACATAATCACCAATTGATATCTCTCTTGTTATAAAACGATCTCTTACACGTTGATCTACGCCTTTGTAATGACCACATAATATGATTAAATTTTCTTTTAACGATAATTGGTTAGCGATACCTTGTTTGAGTGTTTCTCCATCTGGAGTCATGTATATAATGTCATTGTAATATCTTTCAGACTTTAAAGTAGAAATACATTTATCTATCGGTTCAATCATCATTACCATACCCGCGCCACCACCATATTGTGTATCATCGATAGATTTGTAATTATCTGAAGTGTAATCTCGTAAATTATGAAAGTGTACTTCAACTAAATTAGCTTCAATAGCACGTTTTAAAATTGAAGCTCCAAAAGGGCTTTTTAGTAATTCTGGTAAAACCGTAATAATATCAATGCGCATGTTTCATCTTTAATTAAAGCAAAGATAATCGAATTGTTTATAATAATTTTAGTAGTCGCGAGTACTTATTAAATTACAAATTTTAAATTTTTAGTAATATTTAATTCTTTTCTAACAACGTTTGATTATAGAATGCAACCCGAGCTGTAAAATACAACCATGTTGTAGCACCAATAAATTTGAAACCTTCTTCAAAAACTTGTGAATAGCTATATTTTATAGGGATATGAGATTGAATTAAATCAGTGAAAATCGATAATGCCAACAATAAACCTGCAAATAAAAAGGCAAAACCTTCAATTTTAAGTATTAGTTTGTAATGTCTTATTAAAATACTTCCTGCAAAAATGGCATAAACAATAAAACAGATTTCTTGTTTGATGTAACGATCATGAATTAAAAAAAAATCATCAATAGCTAACAAAATTGATAATACTCCAGTTAAAAATAAAAGTTCTTTTAGGTTTTTATTGAATTTAAAATCATTTGTTAAAACTGAGAAAAAACTAATAGCTGATGCACTAACCCATAACCAAATTCCTATATTGGAAAGAAAACCGATAAAACTAGATTCTCCGCTTTGTTGTGCTGGGTCTCTGAGAATTTCCATAACTTCAAATCCAGTATATTTCAACCAAAAAAGCGACATGCTATAAAATAATATTGCTGGAATAATAGCTATATAAATGCATTTGTATAATTTTTTTAGGTCTTAAATGTTTTTTAAAAAATTTAGTAGATACATGTCTTTTTGTTTTCAAAATTAAACTAATTTTATTATCATTTTTCTTGTTAATTAAAGCAACTAATGACAACTTTATTCGCTTTTGATTTAAATATAAAGTAATCCGAGTCTTCTGATACATCAATAAGAGATTCATTTACACTGAAATTTTTATATGGGGTTTTAGAGAGTTTAATTTCTAATAACCAATTGGGGTTAATTTGTGTCATTATAAGTACTAATTTTTGATTTGTTTTATTGTATTGAACAGAAATTGAGTTGTCTCCAATTTCAACATTTTCAAGTTTGGCTTCATGCCATGTGGTAGGCATTTGCGGCTGTATGGTAATTCTTTTTTCTGAAGCCATAGGATTGATTCCAAAAAACTGTTGAATAATAGGTATAGCATAGCCATATATATTCCAAGCTTGTGTAATCATACCATAATCTGGCGATACTTCATATATACTACCCGGAAAAGCATAACTAAAGCTTTTAGTCATGCGTTTCATATAATCAAGCGCTTTATCTGGATTTCCGTAGTTGTTTTCAGAGACTATCAAAACACTCGTTGGTAATGTCATGACGGCACCTGTATAAGAAAATTGCTTACTGCCTTTAAAAGAGCCATCATCTGTTTCTGAGCTTTCGTCTCTATCAATTCCAGTAACAAATACACCAAATGGATTTGTAAATTTTTCAGCAGTTTTAAGTGCTTTTTCAGCTTTTTGTGTATCAGCAATTTTCATTTCCATTGGTGTGTTTACAACCCAATTATGATGTAATACAAATGGTTTTAATCCTGAATTTTGATGATTTAAAATATTGTTTTTTGTTTGTTGTAATTCGTTAACAGCCCAAGGTTTGTTTAATGTGTCTGCTCTAATTATAGCATCATCTATTAATTTTAATGCTTGTGCATCTCTTCCAATAAAATCCGCATAAGATTTAAATTGTTCGCTCCAAAACTCATTGTTTATTTTATCCTTAATCGAATAAGCTAATTCATAATATATACTTGCATTTAGGGTGTCATTTAATACTATTGCAATTTTTGAAGCATCATCAAAAGCACGCTGTGTATAAGATGCTACATCTATCATTTCAGAATCCATACCGTGTATCTCCATCATTCCAAAACCATCAGGGAATAAATTTTTATTTTCATCATTGGCATTCATCAACCAATCCAATCCTTTTTTTACGCTTGGGTAATAGGCTTTTAAAAATGCCTTATCGCCATTCCATTTGTAAATTTCCCAAATAAGAGATGTAAATTGTGGTGTTTCATTAATATTTCCATTATTAAAAACGGAACCATTGCTAGACATCTCATGAATAATTTTACCATTTCCATTTATTGCATTAGAGACACTATCCAGTAATTTTATAGTACTGTAGACAGCTTCTTTTTGGCCAATTGCCATGTATCCTTTTAAAGCATATTCACTATCTACACCAAACCACCATGGGTAATCAGGTATTCCGGCTGTAATACCAGTTCCAATTTCTGGTACTGTTCTTATTAACCAATCGCTATTGTATTTTAGCCACTCAAAAGCTTGCTCAATATTTTTGTCTGGAATTGTTAATTTAGATTTTTCCGAGATTGATCGATAACGTTCTTGTTTTGAAACAAAATCATCAAATATATTTTCCTTTATACTTTGGTAAGTATTTACAGCATCTTTTTCAGAATTATATGAACCAGCTATAATGTAATTTATAACTTTTCTTTCTCCAGAAAACAAGAAAACTACATCTTCAATACTACTAGAAATCGTGTTATTTGAAGTTTTATTTTCTTTTATTTCAGACTTGCTTTCAAAGTCTAATTGAGAACCAAAAATAGTATACCAAGGATTTAAACTGTCTTTAATTTTCCAGAAATTATTTTCCTCATCAAAATCAGCTAAATCTTTGCTGTCAAACATATTAGTTCGTTCTCCTAACCATGTTGGGCGTAAATCAGAGTTACCTGTAAATTTCACCTTCATTTTTTTTTCAGCACCAAGATTTTTGATTATTAGTTGTATAACAATACCTTGTTTATTGTCAGGGACGAATTGCCATCGTTCTATTTGAAGTTCTTTTTCTTTCCAATTATATGAATGTTTATTTGAAAAAGGATAGTTGGTGAAAGTCTCTGCTTTATTTAGTTTAAGGGTGTCTATTGTATCAAAAATTTCGATATCAAAACCATCCATTAATTTTATAGGATGATTCCAAATACCACCCATTTCACCTTTAATATGCCAGCCTAAATCCGGAAAACTTCCGTCCTGATGGCCAACCATATAAACTCTATTGCCTGCGGTAACATATGGTGAGTTTAAATATGCTGTTTTGCCAATAATATTTGGTGAATTTTTAGTTAATTGAGCGAAATTTTTTTGTTCCTTTTTTGAGCAATTAAAACAAATTGTTAATAATAAAATAAATAACAGATGTAATACTTTCATTTTTTAATCAATTTAGTTTAGTTGTTGGCTCTAAAATAGGGTATTTAGTCACTAAATTCAAATCTAATAATATACTGTTAAAAACTACTATTTAAATAACTAAAACAATTCGGTAATAACTATTTTAATTTTGTAAATTTGCCTGCGTTTATAAGCGCAACATGACAACGAAAGCAAAATACATATTTGTAACCGGTGGAGTTACATCATCTCTAGGAAAAGGCATTATAGCCGCATCTTTAGCTAAACTTCTTCAAGCTCAGGGTTATAGGGTTACTATTCAGAAATTAGACCCTTATATTAATGTAGATCCTGGCACATTAAATCCTTACGAACATGGTGAATGTTATGTTACTGAAGATGGCGCAGAAACTGATTTAGATTTAGGTCATTATGAGCGTTTTTTAAATGTGCCTACCAGTCAAGCTAATAATGTTACTACAGGGCGTATTTACCAGAGCGTAATAGAAAAAGAACGTCGAGGAGAGTTTCTTGGAAAAACTGTTCAAGTAGTACCTCACATAACTGATGAAATTAAAGAACGTGTTCAGATTTTAGGAAATTCAGGTGATTATGATATTATAATAACAGAAATTGGTGGAACTGTTGGTGATATTGAATCACTACCTTACATAGAAGCTGTTCGTCAATTAAGATGGGATTTAGGAGAACATAACGGAATTGTAATTCATTTAACCTTAGTGCCTTATCTTTCTGCCGCAGGCGAATTAAAAACAAAACCAACCCAACATAGCGTTAAAACACTCATGGAAAGTGGTGTACAAGCAGATATTTTAGTTTGTAGAACAGAGCATCATTTACCTAGTGATTTACGCAGAAAACTTGCTTTATTTTGTAATGTTACAGAGGAAGCCGTAATTCAATCTATTGATGCATCAACAATTTATGATGTACCCAATTTAATGCTTGAAGAAGGTTTAGATAAGGTAGTACTCAAAAAATTGAATCTAAAAAGCTCAAAACCAGATATTTATAAATGGAATCAGTTTTTAAAGCGTCATAAAAATCCAACTTCAGAAATTAATATTGGTTTAATTGGAAAATATGTAGAGTTACAAGATTCATACAAATCTATATTGGAAGCTTTTATTCATGCTGGTGCAGAAAATGAAGTGAAAGTTAATATAGAATCTGTTCATTCAGAATATTTAAATAGCGATAATATTAAATTAAAATTATCTCATTTAGACGGAATTTTAGTTGCACCAGGTTTTGGTGAGCGTGGTATTGAAGGTAAAATAGATGCTGTTAAATTTGTGCGAGAAAATAATGTCCCATTTTTTGGAATTTGTTTAGGAATGCAAATGGCTGTTATTGAATTTGCTAGAAATGTTTTAGGAATAAAAGACGCCGATTCTACAGAGATGAATCCAAAAACTCAAAATCCTGTCATTGATTTGATGGAAGATCAAAAAGAAATAACTAACAAAGGCGGAACTATGCGTTTAGGAGCTTGGGCATGTGATTTAAAAATGGGTAGTACAGTTAGAAATATTTACAAAGCTGAAAGCATTAAAGAACGTCACAGGCATCGTTATGAATTTAATGGAAAATATAAAGCTCAAATGGAAACTGCAGGTATGGTTGCCTCTGGTTTAAATCCAGATACTGGTTTAGTTGAAATTATTGAGTTACCAACTCATCCGTGGTTTATAGGTGTGCAATATCACCCCGAATATAAGAGTACAGTAGCAAACCCGCATCCACTTTTTGTGGCATTTGTTAAGGCAGCAGTTAATTATAAAAAAAAGAATAGAGGTGTCAGTATGACACAAAATAAATAGTGGATAGTTTTTTGATAAGCTATTACAATTCCTGCTTTTTGCAGGAATCTTTTTAATTTATATTTGAAGAATACATGGAAGAAAAAAAATTAGACATTAATTCGGTAATAGGATTTATACTTATTTTCGGAATATTAATGTATATGCTTTGGCAAAACCAGCCAACACCCGAAGAACTTGAAGCTCAAGAAAAAGTAAAACAAGAACAAATAGAAGCTGAGAGAAAGGCTGAAGAATTAGACCAAATAAAAATAACTAAATCTAACGATTTTTTAGTTGGAACAGGTTTAGACTCTTTACAAGAAATTGCTGTAAAAAATAAATTAGGTGCTTTTGCTTATGCCGCTTTAAACACATCTGATAAAGAGATAGTAGTTGAAAGCGAATTATTAGCTTTAAAGTTTAGTAATAAAGGAGGTTATCTTTCTGAAGTTAGACTTAAAAAGTTTGTTGATTATGATTCACTTCCTATTTACTTAATTAAGGATAACAATTCACTTTTCAATTTAAACTTTGGAACTACTGATAGTAGAATTTTAAATACTAAAGATTTACCTTTTAAACCTACAGTAACTAAAAATGGAGATATTACAGTTATTTCGATGAAATTGAAAGTTTCTGAGGCTAAATTTTTAGAGTACAGATACGAATTGAAAGACAACGATTATATGTTAGATTTTACAATTCGTTCTCAAGGATTAAATGATATTATTAATAGCTCTCAAGCTATCAATTTAGATTGGGATTTAAAAGGATATCGACATGCAAAAAGTATTTCTTATGAAAATAGATATACAGATACACACTACGAATATGAAGGAGGAAAAGATGACTATACAGGAGCAAGAGATGCTGATGAAGAAATAGAAGATGTAACCTGGATTGGTTACAAGCAACATTTTTTCACCTCTGTATTATTAACTGATAAGCCTTTTAAAACTGTTCATATCAAAACTGAAAACTTAGTAGAAGACGAAGAAATTGATACGGTTTTTACAAAACAATTTGCTTCTAAAATTCCTTTAGAGTTACAAGGAGGTGAGTTAAATCAAACCATGGATTGGTATTTTGGACCAAGTGATTTTAAAGTATTAGACCAATATGGTAGAAACTTAGACGAAATTGTACCATTTGGGTGGGGTATTTTTGGTTGGATAAACCGTTACATATTCATGCCTTTATTTGGCTTTCTAGGTGGTTTTATGCCTTATGGAATTGCTATTGTAGTGATGACTATTTTGGTAAAAATCTTATTATCGTTTGTGCAGTACAAACAATTCTTATCTCAAGCAAAACTAAAAATTTTAAAACCAGAGTTAGACGCCATTCGTGAGAAACATAAAGATAATAAAATGAAAGCGCAGCAGGAAACGATGGCATTGCAAACCAAAGCAGGAGCAAGTCCTATGGCTGGTTGTTTGCCTGCTTTAATACAGTTACCTGTGTTCTATGCGTTGTTTCAGTTTTTTCCTTCTGCTTTTGATTTAAGACAAAAAAGCTTTTTGTGGGCAAACGATTTATCATCTTATGATGTTGTGGCTAATTTACCTTTTCATATTCCATTTTATGGAAACCATGTAAGTTTATTTCCTCTGTTAGCATCTATCGCCATTTTCTTTTACATGCGATTAACTACGGGGCAAAATATGCAATCGGCACCACAGCAGGAAGGTATGCCAGATATGGCTAAAATGATGAAATATATGATGTATTTCTCTCCAATAATGATGTTGTTTTTCTTTAATAACTATGCATCTGGTTTAAGTTTATACTATTTCATTTCGAATGTTATTAGTATAGGAATCATCTTGGTAATTAAGAATTATATTCTTGATGAAGATAAAATTCATGCTCAAATTCAAGAAAATAAAAAGAAACCTAAAAAACAAAATCGTTTCCAGCAAAAGATGGCAGAAATGATGGAGCAAGCTGAAAAACAAAAACAAGCGCAACAAAAACGTAAATAAATAATTTTATAATGAAATAGAAAAGCTGTCGGATATATTTTGACAGCTTTTTTGTTATAAGAAATTAAAATTTAAAGCGTTAATTAAGTGTAAAATGACAAATTAAAAGCATATGATTAAGATAAAACCAATTTATAATTTTTTGTTTTTTTTTATTACAGTAAGTGTATTTCCTCAAGAAGTTAATCAATTTGATACAGATGGAAAACGCCATGGAATTTGGAAAAAAAACTTTGAGGATTCAAAAGTTTTAAGGTATGAGGGTGCGTTTTTTCATGGAAAAGAAATTGGTCTTTTTAAATTTTATAAAAACATAAAAAATAATCCTGTTTTAACTGCTACAAAAGAATTTAATGAACATGATAATATAGCTTATGTGAAGTTTTTAGCATCTAATGGAAAAGTGATTAGTGAAGGTGAAATGGATGGTAAAATATATATTGGCACTTGGAAATATTACCAAAAAAACTCTGATGAACTTTTAACATTAGAAAACTATACTAACAAAGGACAGCTTATTGGAGAGCGTTTTGTTTATTATCCTAACGGGCAAATTGCTGAAAAGCAAAATTACAATGATGGAAAGTTAAATGGTTCTTCTATTTGGTATTCTGAAAGAGCTGTTATATTAAAAGAATATAATTATGTTAACGGAGAATTGGATGGTTTATCAAAGTTTTATAGTCCTGGAGGAGAGTTAATAACTGAAGGATTTTATAAAAAAGGGAAAAAACATGGCATTTGGAAGTTTTATGAGGATGGTAAACTAACCGAAGAAAAAGACTTTACCTACAAGCCTAAATACACAAAAAAAACTCCTTAATTACTTAAGGAGCCTTCTTTTTCATAGACATTTTTTTGTTTATGGTAACAAGTCATAAACTGCCTACAAAATCAACAAACCAAACTATATTTTTAGTTGCTAGCAGGTAATATAACTTTATCGATTACATGCACAACACCGTTAGTTGCTTGAATATCTACTAAAGAAGTAACAATGTTACTTACTCTGCCATTACCATCAGTTAAAGTAAAAGCTGTAGCATCTGCAGTTATATCTCCACCTAATGTAGGCACTGCACCACTTGTTAATTGAGTAGATTGTACATTAGCATTAACTATATGATTTAATAAAACTGCGTTAATTGTTGAAGTTGCGATATCGGTTAAAGCAGTTACCTCTAATTCAACTAATAAAGAAGCAAAAGCATCATTAGTAGGTGCAAATACAGTAAGAGGACCAGCTTCTCCATCAGATACAGTAGCAATGTAAGGAACCGTAGGCTCTCCTGTATCGGCATAAGCTAAAGCATCAACTAAAATTGATAAAGCAGAATTAGTGGAAGCAAATGTAGCTATTGTAGGTAAATCAATTACTTCATCTATAACATGTACAATACCATTTGTAGTTGCTACATCTGGAATTATTACAGAAGCTGCCCCGTTAAAACTAACACCAGAAGTACCATCATAATAAATACTTAACTTAGTTGTACCCGGACCATCAGCTAACGTATTAGCATATCCAGTGTTTCCAACTAGTGCAGAAGATTGAATATTTGCTCCATCAATTACATGATTTAATAAAATTTGAGTCAAGACATCGTTTGGTACTTGAGATAGGGAAGAGAATCCTTTATCTGCTAAAAAGGCTGTGAAAGCAGCATTAGTTGGTGCTAAAACTGTTTTATCACCAGAAGCAGATAATGCATCTACTAAGCCAGCTTGTACAACTGCATCAACAAGAATACTTAAATCAGCAACAGATTGAGCTGTTTCCACGATGTTTAATGGTCCTTGTAATACTGGAGCATCATCGTCGTCACATGAGTTAAAAGCTATTGTAATAGCAAATAAAAGGATAAACTTTTTGAAGAGATTAATTTTTTTCATTTTGCAAGGTTTTTAATTTGTTTAACAAAAGTAATATATAAATCAACAAAAATCCAAATATTGTTTAATAAATTTAACAAAACTTTAAACATTTTAATTCACAATAACTTTTAACCTTTTCAATAATTAATTCAAACTATTTTATTAATATGTATCTTTGTAGAGTAAATTTATTCTTAATGAAAAGGGTTATTATAGGACTTTCCGGAGGTGTAGATTCTAGTATTGCTGCATATTTACTCAAACAGCAAGGTTATGAGGTTATTGGATTGTTTATGAAAAACTGGCATGATGACTCTGTAACGATATCTAACGAATGTCCTTGGTTAGATGACAGTAATGATGCTATGCTAGTAGCTGAAAAACTGGAGATACCTTTTCAAACTGTAGATTTAAGTGAGCAATATAAAGAGCGTATAGTTGATTATATGTTTCATGAATACGAAAAGGGAAGAACTCCTAACCCTGATATTTTATGCAACAGAGAAATTAAATTTGATGTTTTTATGAAAATCGCTCTCGAACTTGGTGCTGATTATGTAGCTACAGGTCATTATTGCAGAAAGGGTATCATAGAAAAAAATGGTAAACAAATTTATCAATTACAAGCAGGTATTGATAATAATAAGGATCAATCTTATTTTTTATGTCAATTATCTCAAGAACAATTAGCCAAATCTTTATTTCCAATTGGTGAGTTAACAAAACCGCAAGTCAGAGAAATTGCAATGGAGTTAGACTTAGTTACGGCAGAAAAAAAGGATTCTCAAGGGCTTTGTTTCATTGGAAAAGTTAAATTGCCTGATTTTCTTCAGCAACAGCTAAAACCAAAAGAAGGTAACATTATTGAAATTCTAAATAATGACCCCATATTTCATGAAGTTGAACCAAATTTTGATTCGGAAGAAGATAAATTAAAATATTTGTCACGTAAAATTCAATACAAAATTGAATTTGGAAAAAAAGTTGGTAAACATCAAGGTGCACATTATTTTACAAAAGGCCAAAGGAAAGGCTTAGCTGTTGGAGGTACGCAAGAACCACTTTTCGTTATTGCTACGGATGTTGAAGAGAATGTTATTTATGCAGGCCAAGGAAAAGATCATCCAGGTTTATTAAAAAAAGCATTATTTGTTACCAATGATGAGTTGCATTGGATTCGTGAAGACTTAGCCTTAAATGTTAATGAATCAATATATGTAAAAGCTAGAATTCGGTATAGACAACCATTAGAAAATGCCAAATTATTAAGAGTTAAAGATGGTTTGTATGTAGCGTTTGAAAATTTTCAATCTGCAATTACAGAAGGTCAGTTTGTTGCTTGGTATTTAGATGATGAGTTAATAGGTTCAGGAGTCATTTCATAATCCTAATTAAAAATGTCAAACAGAATTACAAAGTTATTCAATATTAAATATCCAATAATACAAGCAGGTATGATTTGGAATAGTGGGTGGCGTTTAGCTTCGGCAGCTAGTAATTCCGGTATTTTAGGTTTAATTGGAGCAGGTTCTATGTATCCAAGTGTACTAAGAGAGCATATTCAAAAATGTAAAAAAGCAACTAATAAGCCCTTTGGAGTAAATATTCCGATGTTATATCCTAATATTCAAGAAATCATGGATATTATTATTGAAGAGGATGTGAAAATTGTGTTTACCTCCGCAGGAAATCCCAATACTTGGACATCTTGGTTAAAAGAAAACGGTGTTACTGTTGTACACGTAGTAAGCAGTTTAAAGTTTGCTTTAAAAGCCCAAGAAGCAGGTGTAGATGCTATTGTAGCAGAAGGATTTGAAGCTGGTGGGCATAATGGAAGAGATGAAACAACAACGTTAACTTTGTTGCCAATAGTTAAAGAGCAAATACATATTCCGTTAATAGCCGCTGGTGGTATTGCTACTGGTAAAGCGATGTTAGCAACAATGATTTTAGGGGCAGATGGTGTACAAATAGGGAGTAGATTTGTAGCTAGCGTAGAAAGTTCTGCACATCAGGCATTCAAACAGATGGTTTTAGATTCAAAAGAAGGCGATACTAAATTAACACTAAAAGAATTGGCACCAGTAAGGCTAATTAAAAATAAATTTTATTACGACTTGGAAATACTTTATAAATCTTCACCATCTACAGAAAAACTTAAAGAACTTTTAGGAAGAGCACGGGCAAAAAAAGGTATGTTTGAAGGTGATTTGGAAGAAGGTGAATTAGAAATAGGCCAAGTTTCTGCTATCATAAAAGATATTAAACCTGTTGCTCAAATAGTGGAAGAATTAATTAGTGATTATGAACAAGCTAAACTAAAAGTTCAAAATTTGTAATAAAAAAAGAGGTTTAAACCTCTTTTTTTGTTTTAGAAACCTTTAACTAACTAATTAATTATATCCTTTCAAAATATTATAGTACTAAATGTTTCTTTTTAAATATGTTATATTATTTATGATAGAAAAATATATAACAATAGGCTAATATAAAAAAATAAATTAACATATGTTAATATCGGTTAAGTTAAATTAACATATGTTAATTATTGTAATAATTAAATAGCTATTTAAAATTGGTTTTAATACAAGCTAAAGCTACTTTTGCCGAATGCAATTAAGGGATTACACAAAAGAGTTTAAATACAATTGGCAACTGGCTGCTCCTGTAATTTTGGGAATGCTAGGGCATACCTTAGTGAGTTTTGTTGATAATATTATGGTTGGGCAAATAGGTACTGCTGAGTTAGCTGCTGTATCTTTAGGAAACAGCTTTATGTTTATTGCAATGTCTGTAGGTATTGGTTTTTCTACAGCTATAACTCCATTAATTGCGGAGGCAGATTCGGCGAAAGATTTTATTAAAGGTAAATCTTCATTTAAACATGGCTTATTTTTATGTACGGTTTTGGGTTTATTATTATTTTTATTAGTTTTTTTTGCAAAGCCTTTAATGTATTTAATGAAACAACCTGTTGAGGTTGTTGAACTAGCAATTCCTTATTTAGATCTTGTTGCAGTTTCATTAATCCCACTAATAATATTTCAGGGTTTTAAACAATTTAGTGATGGATTATCAATGACACGATACCCTATGTATGCTACAATTGTTGCCAATATTGTAAATGTTGTTTTAAATTATTTATTAATTTTCGGAAAATTTGGTTTTCCAGAATTGGGTATTGTAGGAGCTGCTTACGGAACTTTGATTTCTAGAATTATAATGGTTTTACATTTGTGGTATTTACTAAAAGGAAAAGATAAATCTAAAGCTTATGTAACCCAGATAAAATTATTGGTTTTAGATAAATTGATGCTTAAAAAACTACTTAATTTGGGTGCTCCAAGTGCTATGCAAATGTTTTTTGAAGTTGCTATTTTCACATCAGCTATTTGGTTAAGCGGACTATTGGGTAAAAATCCACAAGCAGCAAATCAAATAGCTTTAAATTTATCTTCCATGACCTTTATGGTAGCTATGGGTTTAAGTGTTGCTTCTATGATTAGAGTTGGAAATCAAAAAGGGTTAAAAGCTTATTTTGAGTTACGCAGGATAGCATTTTCATTATTTTTAATGGGTTTACTATTTGCTACTTTTTTTGCTATTATTTTCTTTTTATTTCATAAAGAATTACCAATGATATATGTTGATTTTAATGATACTAAAAATTTAGTAGATAATACTGAGGTTGTAACTATCGCTTCAAAATTATTAATAGCTGCTGCTATTTTTCAAATAAGTGATAGTATTCAAGTCTTAGTTTTAGGTGCACTTAGAGGCTTACAAGATGTTAAAATACCAACCTTAATTACATTTATCTCTTATTGGCTTATAGGTTTTCCTGTAAGTTGGTTTTTAGGAAAAGAAGATGCTTATGGGAGTTTTGGTATTTGGTTAGGTCTTTTAGCAGGTTTAACAACAGCGGCTATTTTATTGTATATTAGATTTAATTATTTAACTAAAAAGTTAATTTTGTCAAACACAAATAATTTATAATGAGTCTTCCAAAATTTATATTAGGTGATAATACTGAGTATCCAAATGCTATTTTTGTTATACATACCGAATTTCCCAGATTTATAATTAATCTTGAAAATGATGAAGTTGAGTGGTTTGAAGATTTTGATGAAGAAGATCAGAACGAGCTAGAAACAGAAACAGAAAATGCCATAAAGCTAGCTACAGAGTTTTATGATGCAGAAATTGTAAAGTATGAAGATTAGATAATTAGTAGATGATTGATAAACTTCTAAAATACGATACCGAACTATTTTTATTTTTAAACAATTTGGGTTCTGAAACTTGGGATGGTTTATGGTTAATAATAACCAACAAAATTTATTTTGGGGGTCTTTTAGGAATCATTTTATTTACATTATTATATAAAAAATTTGGATTAAAAGCATTACTCATTTTAATTGTAGTTACTGCTTTGATGATTACGTTTACAGATCAAATGACCAATGTTTTTAAACGTGGTTTTGAGAGACCAAGGCCATGTGGGGAGACAGATTTATTTGATAAAATGCGTTTTATTGCTATAAGATGTGGTAAGTTTGGTTTCTTTTCTGGCCATGCCTCAAATTCTATGGCAGTAGCCATTTTTGGAGGATTGTTACTAAGACCCTATTTTAAAAATCTTATTTATTTGTTAGTTTCAATAAGTCTTATTGTAGCTTATAGCAGAATTTATTTAGGTGTCCATTATCCTTTAGATATATTTTGTGGATTAATTTTTGGTTCAATATCTGGTTTTGTCTTTCACAAATTAGCATTTTATTTGCTAAGTAAGTTTAATTAATGCTCAATAAATAATCAGCAGCTGCAAAAGGTGTTGTTTGATTATCCTCAATTAGTTGTAATTGTTTTGATAATTCTTTTTTGATTTTTGGAGAATTAAAGAAATCAGACTTTAGTTGGTTTTCAATAGTTTGGATAAGCCAATATTTGTTTTGTTCATTTCTTTTTTTATTGAAATGATTATTTTCTGAAGTTAGGTTGAAATGGTCCAATATAAGATTCCAAATCGTATCAATACCTTCATTATTTAAAGCACTGCAAAGCGTAACTTTTGGGTGCCAATTTGATGATTTTTCTGGATATAAATGTAACGCTCTTTTAAACTCTACTTGCGCAAGTTTTGCACGTTTTAAATTATCACCATCAGCTTTGTTTATTGCAATTATATCGGCCATTTCCATAATCCCACGTTTAATTCCTTGAAGTTCATCTCCAGCCCCTGCTAATTTCAATAATAAAAAGAAATCTACCATGCTATGAACGGTTGTTTCACTTTGGCCAACTCCAACGGTTTCAATAATTATAACATCAAAACCTGCAGCTTCACATAAAATAATAGTTTCTCGTGT
The DNA here is from genome assembly GCF_982512915.1 of Flaviramulus sp. Lineage (NCBI taxonomy): Bacteria > Pseudomonadati > Bacteroidota > Flavobacteriia > Flavobacteriales > Flavobacteriaceae > Flaviramulus > Flaviramulus sp. Next base: position 30,544 of record NZ_CEWOCJ010000012.1, read on the forward strand.
TTTTCTAGCTACACCCCCTAAAGATGAACCAGAAGCAGATGGTCTTATAAAAGCATTTTCATCTTTCACTAAGCTTTCCATTCGGGTTTTATCACCTAAAATACTACCTTTGGTAATGCTACTACTTGGATCAATAGCTAGGACTGCAACACGCTTTCCTAAAGACGTGATGTAGGTGCCAAAAGTTTCAATAAACGTACTTTTTCCAACACCAGGAACGCCAGTAATACCTATACGAATAGATTTATTTGCAAAAGTCAAGCAACCTTTAATAATGGTATTTGCTTGCTCTAAATGTTTTGGATTAGTACTTTCGACTAATGTGATGGCTCTACTTAATGCTGAGATGTCTCTCTTTAAAATAGATGTGATAAGAGTATTGGTGTCTAATTTAGCTTTGCGTTTATTTTGAATAGATTTTATAGAATTTATATTAGTAATTTCTGAGACTGAAATTCTTTTTTTTTCTTCTAAAGCTGATTTATTTTTTTTTGACACAATTACACCGATATGGTACTAATTTACAATTTTATTTTATCAGAAAGAAAACAAACAAATTATTGTAGATTTTTTACTTTAAAGGCACTGAAATTTTAGTATAATCCCAAGCCATGGTTAAAAACAAATTATCTGTAGAGTTATCAAAAGCAATTGTGAATTGTTCAACAGTATTATTTAGTTTTTCTATGGGTACTTCTACGTTTATCACGTCGTAGTTAGGATCCCACATAGGTTTCATTTCAGCATTTACACCCCATGAATATTCTTTCGAGTTAAATATTACAGTCCAAACAGAGTCTTTAGGTACTGTCCAAAGTGTATATTTACCAGCAGGTAAAGTCATACCATTTATATCTAGATTTTTATTGTTTTCAAAAGTAGTAGCTTCATTCGCTCCAGTTCTCCAAACTTGGTCGTAAGGTACTAAAGCTCCAAATATTTCACGATTCTTTTTAGAGGGTCTATTATAAAAAACTTTCAACTTTAAATCATTCAATTCAAATTTCACGGTGTCTTTAGGGCTTAAACGTTTTGCGAAAATATTCTCAACAAAAACAGAATAAAGTAATAACCCTAGAGTTATGATGGTTAAAATTAGAAAGGTACGTTTCAGGAAGGTATTCATATAGAGCAATTTATTAAGACGTAAATATACTTTAAAAAGTAATAATTAGAGAATTACAAACGCAGTTTTCTGTAGCTTTGTTATAACTGAGAAAAAATATTTTTAATTTTTTGCAACACTCTCTTTTTTTAATCGTCTTTTAAACGAACTAACTTAAACAAAAAGTAGAATTAGTATGTTTCAAGTTGACATTATTGAACAATGTAAACAAAACAATCGTAAAGCACAACTGCAGTTATACAACCAGTACTGCGACGGGATGTATATTGTTGCCAAGCGATTTTTGAAAGATGCAAACGATGCTGAAGATGTGGTACAAGAAGCCTTTATAAAAGCGTTTTCAAAACTGCATCAATATAAAGCGGAGGTTACTTTTGGAGCCTGGTTAAAACGTATTGTTGTTAATAAAAGTATCGACTTTTTGAAATCTAAAAAACAAGCGCTTGTTGATTTAGAAGAGAAACACTTAAAAGTAGTTGATACCCAAAATGACGATAAATGGTTGGTAGAGGATACAATTACATTAAACGATGTAAAAGATGCAATCAATAACTTACCAGATAAATATCAGTATGTAGTAATGCTTTATTTAATTGAAGGTTACGATCATCAAGAGATTTCTGAAATTTTAAATATTTCTGAAATAGCTTCACGAACACAATTATCAAGAGGTAAAACTAAATTGCAAGAACTGTTAACACTAAAAAAAAATGGCACAAGATCTTAGAGAGTTATTTAAAAATGATAAAATAGCAAATGATAAGATGTCTAATAATCATCAAGAGCGATTTCTTGAAAAGTTAGATATGGCTTTACCTAAAACAGTTTTAAAATTAAAGTACAGTTTTATACAAATTGCTGCAACTATTGTATTGCTTTTTGGTTTAAGTTTTGGAGCATTTAAATACTTTCAGTTTCAATCAAAAGCCGATGGATCTAATCAAGTATCTGTTAGTCAAACTATAGAAACAAAAACGTTGGGCGATGTTTCACCTGGGTTAAAAAAGGTAGAGGATTATTATTTAGCAAGTATTAATTTGGAATTATCTAAAATATCATACTCGCCAGAAACTAAAGATTTATTTGACGGTTATTTAGAGCAATTAAATGAGCTTGATAAAGAGTACAAACGCCTTTCTTTAGATTTAACAGAATCTGGACCTAGCGAGTTAACAGTGAATGCTTTAATTGATAATTTAAAACTTCGTTTAAATCTATTGTATAGATTACGATCACAATTAAAAGAATTAAATACTTCTGAAGATGAAGTAAAACAATCAATCTAAAAAATCAAAAAATGAACAAAATTTTTATAAAAATCAATTTATTAGCATTAAGCTTTCTCTTTTCTGGAAGTGCTTTAGCTCAACAAAAATTAACTAAAGTATCGCAATCTATAAATGTAGATAAAAATGTTGTGATAGACTTAAATACAAGTCATACCAATTTAATAATTGATAATTGGAATAAAAATACTATTGAAATTGAAGCCTATATTGAAGGTGAAAAATTAAGTAAAGTTGAACTAGAGGAAGCTTTAAAATCTTGGAAATTAGATATTGATGCCACAAGTAAAAATGTTTCTATAAAAACACTTGGATCAGACAGTAGTTCGTGGCTTTCAAGAGCAAATATTAATATAAATGTAGACGAAGAAGCCATTTCCGACATTTTAAAAGAGCTAAAATTTGAATTGGCTGACATGCCAGATCTGAATTTCCAGATGATGGAAATCTCAGAAATAAATTTTGAAATGCCAGAATTACCTGAAATACCAGAAGGTATAAGTGCTATTATGTTTGATTTTGATGCTTACAAAAAAGATGGAGATAAATATTTGGAATCTTATTCTCAAAAATTTGAAAAATTATTTGGAAAAGATTATGCTAAAAAAATGGAAGCTTGGGGTGAGAAATTTGGTAAAGAATGGGGAGAAAAATATGGCAAACAAATGGAAGCATGGGCTAAAAATTTTGAAAATAAAATAAAAGATTCTGGTTTTGAAGAAAAAATGGAAGCTTGGGGAGAACAGTTTGGTGAAGCGTTTGGGAAAAATATGGAGGCTTGGGGAGAGCAATTTGCTAAACAAATGGAAGCTCAATCTAAACAAATAGAAGCACAAGCTGAACGTTTAGCTATCCAACTTGAGAGAGCAAAAGCTAGTAAAGTTAGAAATGAAGAAACAAAAGCACGAATTAAAGAAAAATCTAATCTTGTAAAAGAGCGTCAAAAAAACATTGAAAAGTTGTTGGGTGAAAAATCATCTTCTAATGTTAAAAAAACAATTAAAATAAAAATGCCAAAAGCTGCAAAGTTAAAAGTTAATGTTAGGCATGGTGAAATTGAATTTGCAGCCAATATTGACAATTTAAAAGCAGATTTGTCTCATAGTAAATTTACAGCAAATAGCGTTAATGGGAGTTCAACTTCCATTAATGCTTCCTATTCGCCAGTATATATAACAAACTGGAATTTAGGAGAATTAAATTTAAATTATGTTGAAGCTGCTGAATTAAAAAATGTAAAGCATTTGGTTTTAAATACCATATCATCCAATATTGATATTGTAAATTTATCAGGTAGCGCTATTGTTGATGGAAATATTGGGGATTTGAATATTTTTAATATTGAAGATACTTTTGATAATATAAACATGATTTTACAAAATAATGATGTGGTAATAAAACTACCTAAAGTAGATTGTAATGTTCAGTTTAAAGGCAATTTATCTAAGTTTAAACACCCTAAGAAGTCTTCAAAAAATAATAGTGCTAATTTTACACTAGGTGAATCTACAAATGGAAAAAGTATTGTTATAAATGCTAAGTACAGTAATGTAGTGATGCAATAAATTAACTTTTTCTAGAAAACAGAATCTGTTTTTTTACTTTGTTATTGGCTAATTTTTCAGAATTCTAGTTATCTTATAATAATAAATCCTAGATTTTTATATAACTCAATGGGTCCTAAATTGGTAACATCTACATGTAAAAAATATGTTTTGTTTTTATCAAAAATGCTGTTAGCTGTATGCGTTACAAGTTGTTTGGCGAAACCTTTACCTGTATAATTAGAGTGGGTAATTACAGCACTAATTTCAATAAAGTTATTAGTTTGAAAACGTTCGCCAGTTACTGCAACTAATTTATTGTCTTTAAAAATACCGAAGTAGTTTTCCAAAGTATTTGTTTTTTCTTTAAAATATTCAGGCTACAACAGTTTAATTAATTCTATTAATTTTTGGTAGTGTGTTTCGTTTAGTTTTGTAATAGTTTCAGTGGCTGGATGATCTATTTTTTTATGAATAATCATTTGATACCCTACATATTTTTTTAGTTTGAAATGTAATGGCACTTTTGGTTTTTTACCTACAATATAAAAATCTTTAATTAATTTTGAATGCTTTTCAATAGCCATATTAGTGTCTACATCATTAATAAATGCTCCAAAGGATGTGAAATTTGGTTTATAAAATTTACATTTCCATAATCTATAGCTTGATTAAAATGAATATCAGTCAGGGATTTCCAAACAGGGTTGTATAATTCATCTTCATTTACTTTCATTCAACTTTTTAATTTTTTGTTCTAAAGGATTACTTATGTTTTCAAAAGATATAGTAAAATCAAACCACAAAATATCCTGATTTTTTTTAAACCAAGTAAGTTGTCGTTTTGCAAAACGGCGCGTATTTTTTTTAATTTCAGAAATTGCAAAATCTAATTCCCAGTCGCCATATAAATAGTTAAATAATTCTTTATAGCCTACCGTATTTAGTGCGTTTAAATTTTTATAAGGTAACAAACTTTTAACTTCATTTAATAAACCAATCTGCATCATCATATCTACGCGTTGGTTAATGCGTTTGTAAATAATATCTCTTTCGGCTTTAAGCCCTATAGTTATGGTTTTAAAAGGGCGGTTATTTTTTTCTTTATTTAAAAATGAGGAATAAGGTTTGTTGGTACCCATACAAATTTCTAAAGCTCTAATAACCCGATGCGGATTATCAATAGCTATATTGTTGTATGAAATTGTATCAAGTTTTTTTAATTGATTTTGAAGATATTCCAGACCTTCATTTTCTAATGTATAGTTTAATTCTTTTCGGATGGATTTATCAACCTCAGGGAAATCATCTAAACCACGAGTTACTGCATCAATATATAAACCAGAACCACCTACCATAATAATAATGTCTTTTTTATTGAATAACTCTTCTAAACATTGAAGTGCATCTTTTTCAAAAGCGCCAACATTGTAATCATCTTTAATAGATTTATGGTGAATAAAATGATGTTTAACAGTCGATAATTCTTCATTGGAAGGTGCTGCAGTTCCAATTTGCATTTCTTTAAAAAATTGACGAGAATCTGCAGATAATATTTCAGTATTAAAATATTGAGCTAGTTGAATACTTAAAGCCGTTTTTCCAATAGCTGTAGGACCAACGATAGAAATTAAAATCTTACTCATTGTTTAATTTATGGCCACAATTATAGCAAAATTTTGCTTTGTCTTTATGATTTTCTGCGGAACAATTTGGGCAAGACTGTGTGTTTAGATTTAAATCCTCATCTTTTTTTGGTTCCCTATTTTTATGTTGGTTGGAGTACTCAGCAGAAACGATTCCAGTTGGTACTGCTATAATACCATATCCTAAAATCATGATAACCGTAGCTATTAATTGCCCTAATGGAGTTACAGGAGCAATATCGCCAAAACCAACCGTAGTAAGTGTAACTATACACCAATAAACACTTATTGGGATACTTGTAAAACCGCTTTCTTCGCCCTCAATTAAATACATTAAGGTTCCAAAAATTATGGATAAAATGAGAACTGCAAATAGAAATACAGATATTTTTGCTCTACTTGCTTTTAAAGCAGTTACTAGAACATTTGAAGCACCTAAATATCTGGCTAGTTTTAAAATTCTAAAAACGCGAAGTAAACGTAAAGCTCTTAAAGCAGCCAAGGCGTGTAAGCCACCAAACAATAAAGAAATGTATTTTGGGATGGTAGAAAGTAAATCTATTATGCCATAAAAACTAAAAATATAATTTAGTGGTTTTTTAATGGTTACTATTCTTGCAATATATTCAATACTAAATAAAATAGTGATTACCCACTCGGCTGTGTCAAGGAAAGCATGATATTTTAAATCAAAACTTTTAATGCTTTCAAGCATTACCAGTAAAATGCTAGCTATAATTGTTATGAGCAAAACAACATCAAATAACTTTCCTGCAGGCGAATCAGCTTCATAAATGATTTCATGAAGTTTTGTTTTCCAGTTTTTTGTTGATGTGTTCATGACTTAATTAAATACTACAATTTTTAGTCTTTTATTTCTCCTAATATAACTTTGAATAATATGTTGGGTATCTCGGTTATTTTGCATGGGCGTTATAATGGATTCTAAAACCTCGATATTATTTATTTGATAATTTAAATGGAAGAAACCAATTCCCTTAAAAACACCATCTTCAATTAATATGGCACTGCGTTCATCTATATCTCTGCCTTTATCAATTATTACCATGTTTTTTTTGGAATAGCTGTTTTTGTTTATCAAATTTTCTACACGTATGTTATAAGTTTCAGGATCTTCTTTTTTAATGCAAGCACCCGTACAAGCCTTTATATCATAATTAAAACAACTCGTTTTAGTTTTGTATAAGCCAGCTAATTTTTGGCATAAATTATATTCCTCAACGGCATTAGTTATAAAACTTTTTCCACTTTGGCGGTTACTAAATGTTGTTATAGGTTTTTTACGACCGTCTGCTATATCAATTTTTAGGTTTATATAATTATTTTCATCTTTAAAACTATAAAGTGCATGTGTGAAAATCGAGCGCCTTAGGGCTCTATTAAAAATGGGTTTATTTAGCTTAATTTCCTCACTTTCTTTTAAAAGTGCCACTAATTCACTACCTGTAGATTCGTATGTTACTGCATGTACTTGTGTTTGTATTTTTTTAGACTTTCTATCTGTACCTGTAAAATGTTGATTGATACGTTTTTTTATATTGTTACTTTTACCAATATAAATGATGTCTCCATCACTATTATGAATATAATAAACCCCTGTAATTGAGGGTAATTCTGCAACAATATCTAGATGCCTTGGTTCTAATTGAAGTTTAGGATTTAAACGTACAGATTCTTTAATAATGCTTTTATCAGAGTCTTTATCCAATAACATTTTAAAGAGTTTAACCGTGGCTAAGGCATCACCAGAAGCTCGATGTCTATCAGTTACGGGAATACCTAATGAACGAACTAATTTACCTAAGCTATATGAAGGTTGATCAGGAATTAGATGTTTTGAAAGTTCAACAGTACAAAGGGATTTGCGTTCATACTCAAACCCTAAACGCCTAAATTCTGTACATAAAATTCTGTAGTCAAATTGGGCATTATGCGCTACGAGTATGCAATCCTCTGTAATTTCTACAATGCGTTTTGCAACCTCGTAAAATTTAGGTGCATTTCGTAACATGCTATTATTTATACCTGTAAGATTGACTACAAAGGGTTGTATATCGCGCTCTGGATTTAATAAACTTATAAATTGGTCTACTACTTTATGACCGTCATATTTGTAGATTGCAATTTCGGTTATACCTTCTTCATTATATTTTCCGCCGGTGGTTTCTATGTCTAATATTGCGTACAAAAATGTGTATAAGTTTATTTGTTTTTATTTAATTTTAGTTTCTACTTCCAAAAATACTGCTACCAACACGAATCATAGTACTTCCACATGCAATCGCTATGTCATAATCACCGCTCATTCCCATGCTGATGGTTTCAAATTTACAGTTATCCAATTCAAATGGTTTTAACTTATCAAAAGAACTTTTTAAAAAATCAAATTCTTTTTTGATTTGTTTTTGAGCATCCGTAAAAGTTGCCATACCCATAACACCAACAATTTTTATATTTTTTAATTCTGAAAATTCTACAGATTGAATAATTGCTGAAGCTTCAGCAATTAACATTCCAAATTTTGAATCTTCTTCAGCAATTTTTATTTGAAATAAACAATCAATAATTCTATCATGCTTCTTAGCTTGTTTATTAATTTGTTGAAGTAATTTAAGGTTGTCAACCCCATGTATTAAACTCACAAAACTCGCCATATATTTTACTTTGTTACTTTGTACATGACCTATCATATGCCATTTTATATCCTTTGGCATTGCTTCATGTTTTTTAGCCATTTCTTGAATTTTATTCTCCCCAAAAACACGCTGGCCTGCATGGTAAGCTGCCATCAGATCGCTTACTGGTTTTGTTTTTGAAACAGCTACCAACGTAATATGCTTTGGCAATGCCTGCTTTATATTATTTAAATTTTGTTCTATGCTCATTATAGTTTTTAGATTGTTTGTTTAATAGTTGATTAGTTTAAATAACTTAACAAAAAAAACAAGTAGCTTTATTTTAAAAACTGTTTTGCTACTTTTTCAGCTTTTTTGTTTTCAGAATAATCATAAAAACCCTCACCAGATTTTACACCTAATTTACCAGCATTTACCATATTTACTAGTAAAGGACATGGTGCGTATTTAGGATTCTTAAAACCATTATACATCACATTTAATATCGATAAGCAAATATCTAATCCAATAAAATCAGCTAACTGTAAAGGCCCCATGGGATGTGCCATACCTAATTTCATAACAGTATCGATTTCTTTTACACCTGCAACCCCATTGTATAGTGTTTCAATAGATTCGTTAAGCATTGGCATTAAAATTCGATTAGCAACAAAACCTGGATAATCATTTACTTGAACAGGTGTTTTTCCTAGGGTTTTTGAGAGTTCCATGATTGTTTTAGTAACGCTTTTACTTGTGTTGTAACCTCTAATAATTTCAACTAATTTCATTAATGGTACAGGATTCATAAAATGCATACCTATAACCATGTCTGGTCTGGTGGTAACCGATGCAATTTGTGTGATTGATATAGATGAGGTGTTAGTAGCTAATATGGTGTCTTCTGGACAATGTTCATTTAATTGTTTGAAAATATTAAGTTTTAAATCTAAGTTTTCAGAAGCAGCTTCAATCACTAAACTAGCATATTCAACACCTTCTTTAATGCCTGTAAAGGTTGAAATATTAGATAATGTCTCCGTTTTTTTATCATTAGAAATGGTTTCTTTTGCTACCATTCTGTCTAAATTTTTACTAATGGTTTCTAAACCACGTTTTAACGAGGCTTCACTTATGTCTATAAGTTGAACTTTAAATCCATTTTGAGCAAAAGTATGGGCTATTCCATTTCCCATAGTTCCTGCTCCTATAACAGCAACATTTTTCATTTAAAAACAATTAATTATTTGAGTTGCTACTCTTAAAGCTTCTGTACCATCTTGAAGCGTAACAACTGGTGTTGTATTAGTGTTTATGGCATCAGCAAAGGTCTCTAATTCATCTAAAATAGAATTGTTATCAGCTACTTTTGGATTGTCAAAATATATTTGTTTTTTTATACCTTCTGCATTTTGTAAAATCATGTCGAAATCACCTGGATTTTCTGGTGCATCCTTCATTTTAACTACCTCGCATTGTTTTGTTAAAAAATCAACTGAGATATAAGCATCCTTTTGAAAAAACCTCGCTTTACGCATCTTTTTTAGTGAAATTCTACTAGCCGTTAAATTTGCAACACAACCGTTTTCAAACTCCAAACGCGCATTTGCAATATCTGGGGTGTCGCTAATAACTGCAACACCACTAGCTGAAACGTTTTTCACTCTAGACTTCACAACACTAAGAATGATATCAATATCATGAATCATTAAATCTAAAACCACTGGAACATCTGTGCCACGTGGATTAAACTCTGCAAGGCGATGGGTTTCGATAAACATAGGCGATTTTATATCGTCTTTAACTGCTAAATATGCAGGATTAAAGCGTTCAACATGGCCTACTTGTCCTCGTAAATTATGTTTGGCTAAAAGTTCTCTAATATGTTCGGCTTCCTCAACAGTATTTGTTATGGGTTTTTCAATAAAAATATGTTTTCTTTTTGATATGGCTTGTATTGCACAGTCATAATGAGATAGAGTAGGTGTCACAATATCAACTACATCAACAGCATCAATCAAAGCATCTAGAGAATTAAAGAATTTATATCCAAACTCGGCCTCTACTTTTTTTCCGTTTTCCTCATTGGCATCATAAAAACCAATCAATTGATATTTCTCAGATTGATTAAGGAGTCTTAAATGAATTTTTCCAAGGTGGCCAGCACCTAGTACACCAGCTTTTAGCATAATTTTTACGTTTTGAACAAAAATAAGATAATTAGAACGTCAATTTAAGGATTTACTTCTAATTTTTAGCTTTAAATTTATGATTAATAAATTCTCAAAAAATTGTTTCTAGCTTTAAAATGTTTAACTAATTTTATCGGTGTAAAGACTACCAAAATTGAAAGACACTTTTAAGCACAAAGGATTAAGGCAGCAGTTAGTTAACGTTATTAAAAACAAGGGTATAACCGATGAAAAAGTTTTAGATGCCATAGGCAAGATTCCACGGCATTTATTTATGGATTCTGGTTTTTTAGATCATGCCTATCAGGACAAAGCGTTTCCTATTGGAGCAGATCAAACTATTTCGCAGCCTTACACCGTAGCATTTCAAACCGAGTTGTTGCAAGTTAAAGTTGAAGACAAAATATTAGAAATTGGCACAGGAAGCGGTTATCAAACAGCAGTTTTGTGTGAGTTAGGAGCAAAGGTCTATAGTATTGAACGCCAACAAGAATTGTTTAAAAAAACGAGTAGCTTTTTACCCAAATTAGGCTATCGTGCCAAAAAACTTATTTTTGGTGATGGCTATAAAGGATTAAAGGAAGAGGCTCCTTTTGATAGTGTAATAGTAACAGCTGGAGCTCCGTTTGTTCCTAAACCACTACTAAGCCAATTGAAAATTGGAGGCAGACTTGTGATCCCAGTTGGTGATGCTGTACAAATTATGACACTTTTTATTAGAAAAGGCCCTAAAGAATTTGAGCAACATGAATTTGGTCAGTTTAAATTTGTGCCTTTACTTGAAGATAAGAATTAGGTTTGTTGGTTTTATGAAATATTTGTTTAAAACCATCAATACTTTTAGTTTTTTTTTCTACCCAATAGGATTTTATTTTTTCTTTTCCTTGCTTTTTTGACCACGAATTTAATCGTCCGCGTTCTTCTTTAAAATCCATAAAAGAAATTGAATAGCCACAAGAAGTTTGTACAGATTCGACGTCTATTTCAATAATTTGCCTAGAACCTGTGTTTTCTTTAAATAATTCAATATGTTTTTGATATTCTAAATCGCGTTCGTGATAAGCTTTAGCACGTCCATAAATTCTTAAAATCATGGGTTTGCCTTCAAAAGCACAAAGTATTATGGTTATTCTATCGTTTATTAAAAGATGAGCAGCAGTTTTGTTACCACTGCCAGTTAGGTTTTGCCAAACCAATTTCTTTGGATTTATAACTCGTATCGTATCATGTCCTTTTGGAGACAAATTAATACGACCTTCTTGACCAGCAGTAACTATAAAAAATATTTTTATAATTTTATGAAGTCTTTTAAATCTGGTGGTATTTCTGATAAAAATTGGCTCATTAAAATAATTTTTTAAAACCCTAAAACTCCACCAACAACAGGTAATGTCAAACTCGTTTCGTCTAAATCCACAGTTAATTCTGTGCCTGGTTTTGGATGTAAAGTATACTCTTTATCACTCGAAAAAATCATTAAGCCTATTTGTTGTCCTGCTTTAATAATTTGGTCATCTGGTTGTAAATCAAAACTAACTTCATAAAACTTACCAGGTTCTAATGGTTCGCTTTCGGTAAGTGATTTGTAATTTTGAGGATCTGCCCAACCTCGTGTTATAATATTATCTGTAATTTTTGTTCTTCTACCTTCGTTCCACGGAAGTGATACCAACCAAACAGATAAATTAGCAGCTGGTTTATTGCTAGCAAGTTTTATTGTGATTTGTGGTACACCAGATATATGAATATCTTTTTTCAGTTTAGGGGTAACATACAATAAACGATGATTAGTAATTTCTGCACTAGCTAACGCTTCCCCATTAAACGAGTAATTATCAACTAAAGTTTCTTTCCCTTGTTTAGTATTTTTTAATGTTGTTAAACTACCTGCTTTTGGTGCACCAGAAGTTAAATAAAGGGTTACTGGTTTAGCATCTGGATTTGGATAATCTTTGTAAGGTGTTGGTTCTCCCATTTTATCATCTTCACGTACTATCCAAGCTTTATTAGGTTCGTTTTCAATGCCATTATCAACATCAAATAAGTAATGTGTAAACCATTTATTCATCAAACTTAAAGGAGGAGGGCCTCCATGACCAAATTGATGGTAGTAAATTACTGTTTCTAACCCCATTTCTTTAGCTTTGTTGTATATACGGTAGCTATGTTCTGGCATAACATTCCAATCGTTAAATCCATGCGACATTAATAAAGCAGCTTTCATAGGTGCCATATCGTTTAAATAATCTCTACCTGCCCAAAAATCGTTATAGTCACCACTAATTCTATCCATGCCGTTTTTCATTTCGGTATCTCTAATTTTTGCATTGTTTGAAGTACGTTTAGATTCATCACCACTATGGATATAATCATAAAGGACATCAATATCTTCACCTAAATAACCTCCAGGTGAACGCACTAAACCGTTTGAGCGGTAGTAATTGTAGTAGGAAGTGTTTGGCGCCACAGGAATGATAACTTCTAAGCCGTCTACTCCAGTTGTAGCAGCAGCTAATGGAATGGTACCATTGTATGAGGTTCCTGTCATACCTACTTTTCCTGTAGTCCAAGTTGCTTTAACTTCTGATCCGCCATAGGGTTCTGAATAGCCTTTTGAACGACCATTTAACCAATCGATAACGGCTTTTGGAGCTAATGATTCGTTATCGCCACCAACTGTTGGAGCGCCTTGAGATAAACCTGTTCCTGGTGATGATGAATGCACAACAATATAACCACGAGGCACCCATGTTTCTATTTGAGAATTTGATATGATTGGACGCTCACCAAGTCTCGTAACTTCTGGGTGTATACGTGGTTCTCCAATTTCTCCTAATTCGTGATGAACGTTCCAGAAAACACCTTCAACATCTGGAGCTACGCCCGCATAATAGGGGCTTGATTCATATATAACAGGTAATTTTAAACCTTCCGTTTCTGTTTGGTAAGGTCTAGTTACATCTACATGAACCCTGTCTATTTTGCCATCGCCATCTGAATCAAAAGTAGTCTCTACAAATAAATCATGACGTATCCATTTTTCTGGCGTATTGAAAGCTTCTACAATTTGAGCTTCACCATCTTTAAAAACTGGTAATGCTTTTTCTTGTGAAAAACTTAAAGAGGTTGTTAATATTGAAATTGAAAAAATAACGATCGTTTTTAATAACTTTATCATAAAAGATTGAATGATTTTGAATTGGTTAAATCTATTTTGGTTTGATTTTTTTTAGTCTAAATACTCATTAGGAATTGGATTTTGTTTATTTTCTTGAGCCCAATAAACATTGATAATCCACCAACGTTTACCATCATTTAAAAGTTGTATACTGTTAATGCCTCGCATAAATGGTTTATTATCTGCTTTACTGTAAAATGATTCATATGAACTAAATACTTGAGCTATATTACTAAAAGTATCTACTTTTCGATGAATTTCTTTTTCAAAAAACCCATTTTCGACAAGCCATTTACCAGAGTTTCTAATGTAATCTTCAGGTTTCATAAATCTAACCATAAAATTACCTTCTATGGTTTTTCCAGTAGCTATAAGTTTAGCTTCTGGATAAAAAAGAAATTTGAATTGCTTCCAATTTCTCTCCACGCCTTTTTCACCAGATATGACATTGTACAAGCTTTTTATGGTACCATCTAATGTTAATACGCTAGTACTGTCTATTTTAAATGCAACAACTTCTTTTTTGATTTCTGAATCTGCCTTGTTTTGAGCATTTAAGCTCATGGAAATAATACTAAACAATAAACCGTAGAAGGATAGTTTCATAAATACTATTTTAAGATGTTAAAGTATGTGTTTTGTAATATTTAAAGCGTTAATAAACCCTTAAATTATTTGTATATTTTTTTTACTCTATCAAGATTTCGTTTGTTATCTCGATCTTTAATAGTCTCGCGTTTATCAAAAAGCTTTTTACCCTTTGCTAATGCAATTTCCATTTTTGCATAACCGTTTTCATTAATAAACAAACGTAATGGGATTATGGTTAGCCCAGTATTTTGAACTTCTTTATTAAGCTTTTTAAGTTCTTTTTTATTTAAAAGCAACTTGCGTTCTGCTTTCGGTTTATGGTTGTAGTATGTGCCGTAAAGATACTCTTCAATAGTCATATTAATCACAAAAAGTTCGCCACCCTCATTAAACTCACAAAAACTTTCAGCGATGGATGCTTTACTAGTTCGTATGGATTTAATTTCGGTTCCTGTTAACACAATGCCAGCAGTGTATTTGTCCAATATTTCATATTGAAAACGCGCCTTTTTATTTTTTATGTTAATATTTTTCTGCATGAAGCACAAAACTACATAATTTTATTGTTAGAGTTTTAAAAGAATCCTCCTAAAAGTTAAAGAAAGATTAAATGGGTTACTATTAAATCAATTACATTTATTTTAGCTTGCACATTGAAAGCGAATAGAAATTTATGAGGAAATTTATTTTACTTGGGTTGTTTGTTACACTTATAATGTCTTGTAATAGTGTTAAAAAGTATAACCAACAAATTTCAGCCCTACATCCTGTTGAAGCTTTACAAAACGATGTTGATAAACTTTACAAACAGTTACAGAAACACCATCCAAAACTATACCAATACACCTCAAAATCTGATCTAGATTTTAAGTTTGATAGTTTAAAAAAATCAATTAATCAACCACTTACTTCTCTAGAGTTTTATAAAAAAGTAGCGCCTGTAGTAACTAACGTTAGGCAAGGTCATGTAGCTGTTGGTTATACTGTAATAAAGTTTACAAAAAAAGAACGTAAAACATTAAAGAAAAAGAAATTAGAATTTTATGATTTGGATTTTGAGTATTTAGAAAGCAAACTTTGGGTAAAGGATAATTTTGGAAAAGATTCCGCATTGGTAGGGGCTGAGGTTGTAAGTATTGCTGACGAGCCCATAAGTAAATTAATAGAGATTTATAAAACACGTTTTGCTTCAGATGGTTACAATAAAACTTTACATGACAGATTTGTAAGTAAAGGTTTTTCTGTTTTTTATACGCGAGATAAAGGTTTTTTAGATAGCTTAAAGGTGACGTTTAGAAATAAAGACTCTCTTTTTATTAAAACATTTAGACGCTTGTTAAAAGAGGAGATAAAAAATGATAGTTTGATTTTAAACGAAGAAAAAATTATACCAGAAAAGCTATCAAAAGAAGAAAAGAAAACAAACCGCATCTCAAGAAGGAAAAAGAAGAAAGATGATATTAAATACGGCTTAATTAAAAAAAATGTATATGCCCGAAATTTTGATTTTATTGGCAAAGATAGTACCGTAGCTTGTATGAAAATTAGAACCTTTACAAATGGTAATTACAAAAAGTTTTATCAAGAAAGTTTTACAAAACTAGACTCTGCTAATACAAAACACTTAATAATTGATTTAAGAGATAATGGTGGCGGAAGAATTGCAGAAATCGATAAATTTTATTCCTATTTAACAAAAGATGATTATCAATTTATAACAGACAGTGAGGTAAATAGTAGGATCCCATTTTTAAAATCATTTATGAGTAATACTTCTCCTAATAGCCTTAAAGTTGTAGCCGGAATATTTTCTCCAATCATGATTATTCATAATTTGTTTAAAATCAGAAAAAAAGAAGGTAAATTATATTACAGGTTTAATAAAAATACTAAAATGAAAACTCCCAATCCTTTAAATTTTAAAGGTGATATATATGTATTGATAAATGGTAATTCCTTTTCGGCATCCTCACTAATCTCAACACACTTAAAAGCTAATAAAAGAGCTGTTTTTGTAGGAGAAGAAACTGGAGGAGCGTATAATGGCACTGTAGCTGGTATATACAAAGTATACCAATTACCAGTAAGTAAACTTGTGGTTAGGATGGGACTAATGCAAATTGAAGCACCACAAAAACAATTTCCTGATGGATTTGGTATTAAACCAGATATTGAAATGCTTCCAACAGTAAAAGATAGACGTAAAAATATAGATACTGAGTTGGAATGGGTTTTAAATGATATATATAAATCAGAATAATTTCATAAAAAACTATGTTTTAACCTAAAATGCGTTAATCTAAATTTGTATTTTTGCGATGCATTATTTTAAACACAAAATTCAAAAAAATATAATATGAATTCATACGATGTGGCCATAATAGGCTCTGGTCCTGGAGGATATGTTGCAGCTATCCGTTGCGCACAATTAGGCATGAAAACTGCCATTATAGAAAAGTATGCAACTTTAGGTGGTACATGTTTAAATGTTGGTTGTATACCAAGTAAAGCACTTTTAGATTCGTCACATCATTATGAAGATGCTGTAAAGCATTTTGAAGAGCATGGTATTGATATTCCGGGAGAAATTAGAGTGAATTTAGAAAAAATGATTGCACGAAAGCAAGCAGTTGTTGATCAAACTACTGGTGGCATCGATTTTTTAATGAATAAGAATAAGATTGATGTTTATCACGGTTTAGGAAGCTTTAAAGATGCTACACATATTACCATTTCTGGAGATCAAACTATTGAAATTGAAGCGAAAAGTGCCATTATAGCAACCGGAAGTAAACCTTCAAATTTACCTTTTATAAACTTAGATAAAGAGCGTATCATTACTTCAACAGAAGCTTTAAAACTAAAAGAAATACCAAAACACATGATTGTTATTGGTGGTGGTGTAATTGGTTTAGAGTTGGGTCAAGTATATAAGCGTTTAGGCGCTGAGGTTACTGTGGTTGAATATATGGATAGAATTATTCCAACGATGGATGCCGGACTTTCAAAAGAATTGAATAAAGTTTTCAAAAAAGCTAAATTTAATATTCAAGTATCTCACAAAGTAAAATCTGTTGAGCGGATAGGAAATGAAGTTATAGTAAAAGCAGATAATAAAAAGGGAGAGGAAGTAGAGTTTAAAGGTGATTATTGTTTGGTTTCTGTAGGAAGAAAGCCATACACAGATGGGTTAAATGCAGAAGCTGCTGGCGTAAAACTAACCGATAGAGGTCAAGTTGAGGTTAATGGTCATTTACAAACAACTGTAAGTAATATATATGCTATTGGCGATGTTGTTAAAGGAGCTATGTTAGCTCATAAAGCTGAAGAAGAAGGTGTTTTTGTAGCTGAAATTATTGCAGGACAAAAACCACATATTGATTATAATTTAATTCCAGGTGTAGTTTATACTTGGCCAGAAGTAGCTAGTGTTGGTAAAACTGAAGAAGAATTAAAAGAAGCTGGTGTTGAATATAAAACAGGTTCTTTTCCAATGCGCGCTTTAGGTAGAAGTAGAGCTAGTATGGATTTAGATGGTTTTGTGAAAATACTTGCTGATAAACAAACTGACGAAATTCTGGGCGTACATATGATTGGAGCTCGAGCTGCTGATATGATTGCAGAAGCTGTTGTAGCTATGGAATTTCGTGCTAGTGCAGAAGATGTTTCTCGTATGTCTCATGCCCATCCAACATTTACTGAGGCTATTAAAGAGGCAGCTTTAGCAGCAACTGAAGATAGAGCTCTACATATTTAATAAGTTTTTTTATCGTTTTGTTTAATACTAAATTTCCAATTCGGACATGAGAAACCTATAATTTGAATATAAGTGGATGAAAACTTAAAAGTGTTATAATTTTTATGAAAGATATCAAGCTCTTTCAACGTTTGATGTTAAAACTAGTGAATTTTTAAGTAGTAATGAAGGTGCTTGAAATTTGGATGAAGATATCATGACTGAGTATGTTGAGTTTTATGCCAATAATTCTAAAAGAGTAGGTTAATACTTTAGTTTTAAATTGTCAATAAGCGATTCTATTTTTTAAGTCTTAGAAGAAATATAGAGTTAAAAAAAAATCGATATAGTAGCTTCAGGTGTATTAAATGAAGCTTGGTTATTATCTGGTAGAATTAACAATGGAGAAACCTAAACAAGAGCTACAAATGCGCCAAGGAAAACTATGAAAATTTTATCATCAATCCGTTTTCGATGTATAACTTTTAATGCTGAAATGAAACAATTTATAGGAACAGCCGACTGACTTACTCTACAATTAATGGTATTTTTTACTGAGAATATAAAATTCTTTTCTAGAGATGATTCCACAATATGAGCTCATTTGAAATTTGATTTTACCTTAGTTTAATATAATTGACATCATTAAGGACTTTCTTGTAAAGGTGAGTCAATTTATGAGATTTGGAGTCTCAGAGAATAATTCAAAAATTATAAAAAAAATTCCTTCTTATAAATATGAAGTAGGATTTTTTTTTATAAGTAGTTATTAATTAATAACTTATATTAGATAAAAAAAACGAAAAGTATATTTGTATAGTCATAACTACATATATTTTGATACTTTTTTTTAATAAGTAAGTGACGTTTAATAAAAGCTAGTGTCATAAACTAACAATAACTAAACAGGCGAAAAGCTATAATTGGAAACCTCAAAAGATATTAATAGAATTTCTGATGAAGATCTTATAAAAGGTATTGTAAAAAACAATGATACTTTGCTTTTCGAGATTTTATATGATAGGTATGCTAGCTTGGTTTATAATAAGTGTTATGGTTTTGCCAAAGACTCAGATGAGGCTAAAGATTTAACACAAGATGTATTTTTAAAACTCTTTGTTAAACTTGCTAGTTTTAAAGGTGCGTCAAAATTTTCAACATGGTTATATGCATTTACATATAATCACTGTGTTAATTATGTAACAAGAAATACCGCTAAAAAATTTGAAAAACAATCTGTAAATTATACTGATATAGAAAATCTTTCTGAAGATGAAGAGGATGAAACTTTTCTAACTATGAAAGTAGAAAAATTAAAAGAAGTATTAGAGCTTATTTCTCCTGAAGAGAAAATGATATTATTACTAAAATACCAAGATAATCTTTCTATTAAAGAAATTGAAAGTGTTTTAGGGATTGGAGAAAGTGCTGTTAAAATGAGAATTAAACGAGCAAAAGATAAACTTATAGATACTTATAATAATAATCTTAACTAATGGAGAATCCGTTTAAACATATAAACCAGCCTCTTAAAGAAGTTCCACAAGAACTCAAGTCTAAGGTTATGTCTGATATCGCCATGGCTAAACTCATAATGGAGTTAGCTGCATTGTTTTCTTACAATATTGGTGATGTTATAGAAACTGTAATGAAACAAAGAAAACCAAAAAAGTAAAAACCTAACCCTAACAAAAATTAATTATGAATAAAGCAACACAATGGAAAGATATGGCTACCGAATCATTATCAGCTATGTGGCTTGAAATATCTCAAATATTCCCCAATATTATTGGTACCATTTTATTACTAGTAATTGGATGGTTTGTAACTAAAATTGTTGTAAAAGTTGTTAAAAAAGCATTAAAACTAGCAAATGCCGATAAATTAGATGATGCCTTAAATGAAATTGAAATTGTTGAAGGTAAAAAATTGAGTTTTGATACTATTAAAATAATATCAGGCTTTGTAAAATGGATTATGTATATCATGTTATTAATTATGGCATTAGATATCATGAATCTTAATATGATATCTGAAAAAATAAGTGATTTACTAGGGTATTTACCACAATTATTCTCGGCCTTAGCTGTTTTTACAGTTGGTTTAATTTTAGCAAATACCATTAAAAAAGGATTGAAATCGTTTTTTGACTCCATGGATTTATCTGGTGCTAAAATGATAAGTCAGGTAGTTTTTTTCATCATTTTAATATTTATTTCTATAACCGCATTAAATCAATCAGGTTTAGATACTACCATAATTACTAGTAATATCACCATGATATTAGCAGCTTTTTTACTAGCTTTTGCTTTGGCTTTTGGCTTTGGTGCACAAAAATTAGTGGGCGATTTATTAAGAACTTTTTATACTAGAAAAACATATGAAATTGGCCAAAAAATAGCGTTTAATGATATTGAAGGTGAAGTAGAGTCTATTGATGGTATAACGGTTACATTAATTACAAAAGAAGGTAGGCTTATAGTTCCAATAAAAGATATTGTAGAGAGTCAAGTAAGAATTCAGGGTTAACTTTGGTTAGGTTAAATTTGGTTGGTTACTAAACTGAAAACCGAAAGGCTCTCTATATTATAAAACTCTTTTGATTAATTTGAAAGGGTTTTAACTTTAATTAAAGACACATGATTTTAAGATGAAATAAAATGCGTCTCCTTAGTTTTTATCTTTTTTGCAATCAATAGTTTCGTTACAATATTTTCTTTAGATAAAGAAGGAAAGGCTCAAAGCATAAAAATGAAAGGAAAAGCTCCGAACATTGATTTTAGTTTTGATTTTCATCATTTAGATTTTAAACGAGTTGATAATAAATAATTGCCATTTTAAATTTTGCCGAGTAGTAAAACTACTTTAAAATAAATCATTCAAAACTTTAGCTAATCGTATACCTGCTATTTGTAGTTGTGTTCTAACAGTTTCAAAGTTGTTATAAGAATACTGAAACCTTAAATTTTCATCAGGTTTAGCAGATTTATATACTTTTTTTGTTAATTCTTGGGTTTCGTTTACCCAGTCTATAACACTTCCTTGTTGTATGGCTTTCACTTGGTTTTTAGTTAATGCATCAGCATTTTCAGCTAATTCAATATAGCTCATATCAAAGCTTTCAATCATATCGCCATCCCAAACACGATGCATATTAGAGTCTTTATAAAACCATTGTACTTTAAAATCGTTGCCGCCTCTATCATCTTCCAGTCCAATATGCATAGGTTGATGTAAATCTCCAATTAAATGAATCAACATTTTTAAATAAAAGGCTTTATCATCATCAGAGGCTTCATCATCTTTTATAACTTTTATGCAATAATTGATACCAATAACTAAATCACCTTTCGGATTTTTCTTAGAGTCTTCATATTTCATATCAAAAGGCATATTTATATAATGCCAAGTAGAAAATTCGTCATAACGTTTGTCAGATTTTATTTCATCTGCATAGGTAGACACAAATGCTAAAGACTTTCTTTTTAGTAGTTTGCTAACTTCTTTTTTAGCTTTTTTAGTCAAATACTCATCAGCAATTTTACCTACAACACGATGTCCTGTTGCACTCCAATATGGCTTAGTAGTATGATTATTTTTTGGTGTTATGAAAAATAAAGCAATGAAATAAATTAGTAGTGTTTTCATAAAAGCAAATTTACAAATAACTACTTCAATTTTCTTTAGTTAACAAAAGTTTAATATTGATTAAATCTATATTTCTAATTAGTTATAAATAAGTTTCTAAAACTTTTAAAACTTCTTTTTTGTAACTTCTACTAATAGTTAATGTTGTGTTGTTAATAGTTATTTCTTCATTTGTAAATGATGAAATATAATTTAAAGCGATTATGAATGATCGATGTATTCTTAAAAACTGTTTAGTTGGTAATTTAGCCTCAATAGCGCTAATTGTTTCTCGGGTAACAATAGTTTCATTTGGTAAGTGGATTTTAATATAATCGCTATAGCTTTCGATGTAAATAATTGATTGAAAATCTATTTTAATCATGCGTCTATAGGCTCTAACAAACATAAAATCAATGCTTTCACTTTGATTATTTTTAAATTTTTTAACTTCTGTATAAACATTATAATAATTATTTACGGCTTTTAATAATCTTTCAAACGAAATTGGTTTAAGCAGATAATCTATTGCTTGTAATTCAAAACCTTCAACTGCAAAATCTCTGTAAGCGGTTGTGAATATCACTTTAATATCTTTATTTATTGATTTAGCAAACGATATTCCCGAAATTTCAGGCATATTAATATCTAGAAAAAGCAAATCAATATCGTGTGCTCTTAATACATTAAAAGCTTCTATGGCGTTAGCACAACTCGCAGTGATTTTAATATTAGGAATTTTTGATAAATGTGTTTCGATTACTTCTCTGGCGATGGTTTCATCATCTACTATAACACATAATATATCTTTGTTTTTTTGCATAAACTAAGCCGTGTTAAGTATTAAAATTACTCTAAAAACACTTTGATTTTTATTAATATCTAAAACATGTTGGTTTTTGTATAATAAGTCCAAACGTTTTTTAATATTTTCTAATCCGATACCTTTAGTTGAGGTTTCGTTGTTATTATTAGTATTTTTAATTTCAAAATGAATGCTTTTGTTTTTGCAAAATAGATTTATATTGATCCTTAGAATACCGTTTTTAAGACTTCCGTGTTTAAAACTATTTTCAATAAATGGTAATAAAAGCATCGGTGCAATTTTTATGTTTTCAGAAATGTTATCTGTTTTAAAATTGATTTTAAGCGAATTGTTAAAACGCATTTTTTCTAGTTCGATGTAATCATTAATATGATTTAATTCATCGGTTAGAGAAACAAAGGGTTTGTTTACTTGGTATAATAAATAATCTAGTAAATTTG
Organism: Flaviramulus sp.; assembly: GCF_982512915.1. Classification (NCBI taxonomy): domain Bacteria; kingdom Pseudomonadati; phylum Bacteroidota; class Flavobacteriia; order Flavobacteriales; family Flavobacteriaceae; genus Flaviramulus; species Flaviramulus sp. The sequence continues at coordinate 53,372 of NZ_CEWOCJ010000012.1, forward strand.
ATAGTTTTAATATCATTTCTGGGGTTTCGTCGGCTTTTTTTAAAGCAAATCCATACATGGTGTTTAAGGTATTAAATAAGAAATGTGGATGAATTTGCATCTTTAAATAATTAAGTTCTTGTTCTTTTAATTTTAATTGGTTTTCTAGAATTTTCGTTTCTAATTTTTTGGTCTCTTCAGTGTGTTTTAAGTTTAGTTTTAAAAGTTTAAAAGCACTCACAATAATCACCACTAAATAAACTGCAATAGTAACAAACAACAAGCTTTTGCTAATAGGCGCCATTTTTGAATACTTAAAGTTTGACAGGTAAACGAGTCCATAAAAAACAGAAAGAACAATTAGATAACTAGAAATGATTATAGTATATAAACTATACAGTCCAAATAGAATGTAACGCTTAGTGATAAGATATTTTGGAATTATTTTATAGATAAAAATATAAGTAGTAGCTATGGTAATAGGCATCAAAAATACTGAGAAAGATAAAACGTAATTGAAGTCACTGGTATTTATTCCAAAAAAATAGGTGTAGAAAAGTAACACGCCACACCAAAATACTATGTGAAGTATGATTTGTATTAATTTTTTAAAAATGAATCTATTTGAAAGCATAGCCTTTATAATCTGTACAATAATACTATAAATTTAAAGCTACAAAGGATTTTGTAGACGAATAACCAATTTAATAAAGGTTTTAACAAATTGTTGTATTAATTGCTAAATTAGTTATCCGTCGCATTTTGATTTTTTATGCGATTTTTACTTATATGTTTGTATCATGTTTAATTAAAATCATTTATTATGAATTTTTTATCAGTTTTTATGTCTGTCTTTTTTATGAATATTTTTATGGATGGCGGACCATTGTTCATGTCGCTCATTTTGATTTGTTTATTATTAGCATTATCTTTTGTAGTTATGGGTTTTCTTAATCTTAAGAAAGATGTATCGAAATCAAAAAAAATGACCAGTTTAGCATCAGACACCAGTATTTTAGGTTTAGTAATTGGGTTTTTAGGCTCTATTATTGGGATGATTACTGGATTTGATGCTATTGAGTCTATGAGTGATATTAGTTCTGGTATGTTAGCAGCAGGGCTAAAAATATCTTTCATAACAACCTTATTTGGTAGTGTAACTTTTATTCTACCAAGAATTGGTATTATTATTTTGAAATCATTACACAAGAACTAGTATATATACTCTTCTATCTGCTATTTTAATTTTATTAAAAAGTTAGTAATTACTATCATAAAGTATTTAATTTTATTTTAATGTTGGTTATTACTAACTTTTTTTTTGTTTTTTATTTGATATTTTATATTTTTGAATTGGTAAATACTAACAAAAAATAGTAATTAAATTATTAACAATGGGAAATTCTAATATTAATTGGCCTTCAATGACCGATAAATCTATTATTTTTTTTATTGGAGCTTATATAAAAGATAAACGGTTATTTCAAAATAAAACGCAAGCTAAAGTTGCTGAAGCTGCTGGAATTAATCGTTGGACTATGAGTCAAATAGAAAATGGCGAACCAATCTCTTTAATATCCTTAATACAAATTTTGAGAGCACTTAATTTGCTTGAAGTATTGGAGGTATTTAAAATTGAAACCCAAATAAGTCCTTTAGAGCTTGCTAAACTTGATAAACAAAAAAGGCAAAGAGCGCGAACAAAAGTTGAAGAAAACGAACAAAAGGATAGTGAATGGTAGAGGTTAAAACAGCATTTGTAAAAATTTGGGGTAAAATAGTTGGTGCAGTAGCTTGGGATGAAACTCAAAAACTGGCTAGTTTTGAATATGAGCCAAAATTTAAATTGAAACAGATAGATTTAGCGCCTATTAAAATGCCTATTAATTTAAATCAAAATATATTTTCATTTTCAGAATTAAAGCCTGCAAAGAATAGTGAATATGGTACATTTAAAGGTTTACCAGGTTTATTAGCTGATGTGTTACCTGATAAATATGGAAACCAATTAATAAATATTTGGTTAGCACAAAATGGACGTCCAGAAAATAGTATGAATCCGATAGAGCAGTTATGTTTTATAGGTAAAAGAGGTATGGGTGCTTTAGAATTTGAACCTACTCAATTAAAGCCAAATAAAAACACTTTTGAAGTTGAGATCGATAGTTTAGTAGATATTGCAAAGCGTATGCTAAACAAGAGAGAAGGGTTTGAAGCTAATTTGAATGCAGATGAGCAGCAGGCGGTAATGGATATTTTGAAAATAGGAACTTCTGCAGGTGGAGCGAGACCAAAAGCTATTATTGCTTACAACAAAAAAACAGGACAAGTGCGCTCTGGTCAAACAAATGCACCCAAAGGATTTGAGCATTGGCTGATAAAATTAGATGGTGTAAGTGATGCTCAATTTGGTGAAAGTAAAGGCTATGGTAGGATTGAAATGGCATATTACAATATGGCAAAAGATTGTGGTATTGAAATGATGGAATCCGAATTATTGGAAGAGAATGGTAGAGCTCATTTTATGACAAAAAGATTTGATAGAGAGGGTGGCTCTGTAAAACATCATATTCAAACCTTTTGCGCCATGCAACACTATGATTTTAATGAGGTTAGGAGTTTTAGTTATGAGCAACTATTTCAAACAATGAGAATGCTTAGGTTACCCTATCCTGATGCTGAACAAATGTATCGCAGAATGGTATTTAATGTGATTGCTAGAAACTGTGATGACCATACTAAAAATATAGCTTTTTTACTTAAAGAGGGTGGAGTATGGCAATTAGCTCCAGCATATGATGTTTGTCATGCTTACAGACCAGATAGTATTTGGGTAAGTCAGCATGCCTTAAGTGTTAATGGTAAAAGAATTGGAATTGATAAAGATGATTTGCTTGATTTTGCTAAGGCCATGAATATAAAAAAGGCACCACATATTATTTCAGAGATTAACGCTAAAGTGCAGCATTGGAATGATTATGCAGAGGCTGTAAACGTTAATGCTATATTACTTGATTCTATAAAAAAAACCTTGTTAAATTTAGAATAGTAAAACACTAAAAGATTTATTTTTTCTTATTCCGCTTATTATAATTTTTATCACCTCTGGTTTTAGGTTTTTTATATTTAGCAGCTATTTTAAATTTATAACTACCACCTAAGTTTTCTTTAGAGTTCTTTTCAGATTTTTCATGAAATGCAGGTCCCGGTGCATCTTCATCCTTTTGTTTAACTGGATTATTTCGCTCTTTTATTTGTGGGCGTTCTTCTTCAATAAGTTCTGTGGAAATTTCAACCGAATCAGGAATTTCTATAAGCGGAATCGTCATTTTCATTAAAGATTCTATATTTTTGATAGCGTCTTCTTCTACTTCTGTAGAAAAAACAAACGATTCTCCTTTACGTTCGGCTCTTCCTGTTCTTCCTATACGGTGCATGTAGTTTTCAGGGTAATCTGGTGTGTCAAAATTAATAACATGGCTTACGTTATCAATGTCTAAACCACGAGCCATTACATCGGTAGCAATTAAAATACGGTTCTCTCCATTTCTAAATTGTTCAATACTACGTAGTCTGTAATTTTGAGTTTTGTTTGAGTGGATTACGCATAATTCTTCTTTAAAATGGATGTCTAAATTATCAAATAATCTATCAGCCATTTTTTTGTAAGCTACAAATATTAAAACCTTATTATAGGTTTCAGAATCACTTAATAAATACGTTAGTAAATTGACTTTGGTATGAAAATTTGGAATATTGTAACGTTGTTGTGTAATATTTTCTAAAGGTGTACCAGATAAAGCTATTGAAACCCGTTCTGGACTTTTAAAAAAATCATTAATTAATACATCTACATCTTGTGTCATAGTAGCAGAAAACATAATGTTTTGACGCTTTTCTGGCAGGATATCAAAAATATTTATTAACTGATGTCTAAAACCTAAATCGAGCATCACATCAACTTCATCTATTACTAATTTTTGTATAGATTTTAATTGTAAAACACGCGTTAAAGCCAAATCGTACAATCTACCTGGTGTCGCAACAAGGATATCAACACCATTAGCGATTGCTTGTTTTTGAGTATTGATATTGGTGCCTCCATAAACACCTAAAACACGATTATTGATATATTTTGAAAGCTTTTCAATTTCCTCAACTACTTGCACTACTAGTTCTCTTGTAGGTACTAAAACCAAAACTCTAGGATTTTCTTGTGTTGAAAATTTTAAGTTTTTTAAAATAGGCAACATGTAAGCAAAGGTTTTACCTGTACCAGTTTGTGCAATACCTACCATGTCTTTCCCAGAAGCTACAACGTTAAAAGCATCAGCTTGAATTGGTGTTGGGGTTTTAAAGCCTAAATCGTCTAAGGCGTTATATAAAGGGGTATTTAAATTTAAATCTTCAAAAGTACTCACGATGTTCTATTTAGCTAGCAAAGTTAAGCTTATTATTCTTGTTAGACTAAATGCTTATTATGTATTTCTATGCTATAAGTTGCCTTAAAAGTATCATTTGGTTTTAAACTTATAATAGCTTCTTTCTCATCTAGGTTTTGGTTGGTAGCTTCATTATCAGCAATACCAAGCCAAGGCTCTATGCAAACATAATCGCCAGTTGGTTTAGCCCAAATACCTAAATAATTAAAATCTTGATACATCACACTTAAAATGTTTCCATTTTTATTACTTTTTAAAGTAACTTTTCTTGATTTTAAATCTTTAAAAATAAGTGCATCTTCGTTAAACAAATCATGATGTAAATTAAGTGTTTTGTTATCATTCAAAACTAATTTTATTTGACGTGAAATCAGTCCGTTTTTCATATTAATGAGATGTGTACTCGAATTTTCTGAGTGTTCAAACTCTAAGGAATAATCGTCATAACTTTCATTTTTATAAACCGGACACTTAAAAGCTGGATGTCCACCCAAAGAAAAATACATAGTTTTTGTGTCTAAATTTATAACACTATGATGTATTTCAATAATATTATCTATTAAAACAAATGTAATTTTAAATTCAAACTTAAATGGATATATTTTTAATAACACCTCGTTATAAATAAGGCTAAAAGTGATACTATTTGCAGTTTGATTAATAAGCTTTAATTGATTGTTATTTCGAATAAAACCATGTTTTGGAAGTTCAAACTTAGCGTTTTCAAAGTAATATGAGTTGTTTTTTAAAGCACCAATAATAGGGAATAAGTTGGGTGCAAAACTACCCCATACATTGGGGTTGGCATCCCACATAAAGTCGGTTTTATTTATTACTGATGCAATTTTACAAAGTTCTGCACCTGTATTTTTTACTGCAATTTTAAGTTTATCATTTTGTAAAGTAACCATGCTTTTATGTTATTAAACTATTGTGCAAAAATCTTAAAATTTTAAGTATTCTAAGTAACTTTGCTGCATAATACTTTTAATTGAGGACAAAATACATTCATAAGTTAACGGATACCAAAAAAATTAAAAATCAATTACTGATTTGGGCACAACAGTTTGATGATGTTGTTTGGTTAGATTCCAATGAATACAAGCAAAATTACGGTAATTATGATGCTGTATTGGCAGTTGATGCTTTTACCGGTATTAAAACAGATTATGTAAAGGGATTTGAAAAACTTAAAGACTATCAAGCAAGTTTAAAAGATTGGGCTTTTGGATATCTTACTTATGATTTAAAGAATGATATTGAATTTTTAAGTTCTCAAAATTTTGATGGCTTAGGGTTTTCTGATTTATATTTTTTTCAACCTAAAAAATTATTCTTTATAAGAGGTAATCAATTAGAAATTCAGTATTTGAAAATGGTTGATGATGAGATTGAAGATGATTTAAAAACTATTGAAAACACCAAAGAAGCTTTTCAATATTCCCAGCCAAATGATATTAAAATTAAACTTCGGATTCACAAAGATGAATATTTTGAGAAGATTCATACTATTTTGAGTCATATACTTAGAGGAGATATTTATGAGACCAATTTTTGTCAAGAATTTTATGCTGAAAACACAGAAATAAATCCTTTAGATATTTACAATAAGTTAAATGGAATTTCAAATCCTCCTTTTGCTACATTTTTAAAGTGCTTTGATAATTATTTATTATCAGCATCTCCAGAGCGTTATTTAAAAAAGGAAGGGCAAATAGTAATCACTCAACCCATTAAAGGGACTGCAAAGCGTTCTTATAGTTTAAAAGAAGATGAATTGTTAAAAACAACACTTTCAAATAGTATTAAAGAGCGAAGTGAAAATATTATGATTGTTGATTTAGTAAGGAATGATTTATCCAAAACTGCCATTAAGGGAAGTGTAAAAGTTGAGGAATTATGCAAGATTTACACCTTTGATCAAGTGCATCAAATGGTATCAACTATAAAATCTAAAGTTGAAGAAACTACATCTCCCATAGATATTATTAAAAGCACCTTTCCTATGGGAAGCATGACTGGTGCACCAAAAATTTCAGCAATGAAAATCATTGAAGATTTAGAAGAAACAAAACGAGGATTATATTCTGGAGCAGTTGGCTATTTTACACCGGAAAATGATTTTGATTTCAATGTGGTTATTAGAAGTATATTGTACAATGCAACAAAAAAATATCTGTCTTACTCAGTTGGTAGTGCTATTACAGCTAAAAGTGAGCCGTTACAAGAATATGAAGAATGTTTAGTTAAAGCCAAAGCTATGCGAACCGTTTTAGAAAACTAACTTAAGTTAAGATTTAAAACTTTTTTTAGCTAACTCTATAACCCTTACGACTCTAATTACCTCAGTATTTTTAACTGATGCTATTTCATCATAATTTAATTTTCCAAATACATAAAGATCAACAATACTAGATACTCTTATAGGTAGCCAAGTATATATTTTTCCTAGTATTTTGTTATTTTCCATAGTAGATGATAGATCTTTAATTTCCAAAGCATTCATAAACGATTTATTATCATCATCATATAAAAACAAATATTTCTGTTTGTTATCTTGTTTATATGAGATGTCGTTTAGCTCTTCATTCATAATAAAATCGTAGTCTTCATCAATGGTATATAATTCTTCTAAACCATCTAATTCTTCTTTCAAAATAATATCAGTACTAGTAGTTTTTTTATGAAAAGCTTCTTTTTCAAATAGGTTGTCTAAATCTTTATCAACAATTTTAAAAAGTTTTAACTTTATTCCCATTTCATCCAAATCAATATCATAACCATTTTCATAAAATTTAGCTACAGCTTCATCAATTATATCGTTAGAAGTGAACATGTTTTTAGGGATTACTTTAGTTGATTCCGCAATATACAATCTGTGCTTTACGTAAGTTTGTAAGTGTTGTGTAGTTGCAACTACCTTTTTATTAAAAACAGTTTGTGTGGCTTTGTCGTTTAAGTTTTCTAGTAAGCTCATAATAAAAAGTATTAAAATTTATATTCTAAAGTTACAAAATCTAGTGTGTTATAATATGATATTTGTCATGTCACATTCAAAGGAACATACATTTTTAAATTCACAAAGTTGTATATTTGAAGTATGCTAGAAAAACTTAAACATCATATTAATAATCAGTTTCGTTTTTTAAATGAAAGTAACATTATTATTGCCATTTCAGGTGGTATTGATAGCGTTGTTTTAACGCACTTGTGTAACAAATTAGGATTTAAAATTGCTTTGGCTCATTGTAATTTTAATTTGCGAGGAGATGAAAGTGATGCTGACGAAGCTTTTGTTTTGCAATTAGCAGAAGATTTAGATCTTGAAGTTTTTATTGAAAGTTTTGATACTCAAGAATATGCGATTAACAAGAAACTTTCTATACAAATGGCTGCTAGAGAGTTACGATATAATTGGTTTGAGGAATTGGCAACGCAATTACAATTTGATGTTATTTTAACAGCTCATCATGCCGATGATAATTTAGAAACTTTTTTAATCAATTTTACACGCGGAACAGGTTTGGAAGGATTAACAGGAATCCCTAAAGTTAATGGGAAGTTTGTGCGACCATTATTGCCTTTTTCTAATCTAGAAATTCAAAATTATGCAAAAGCAAATCATATTAAATGGCGAGATGACAGCAGTAATAAATCGGTTAAATATCTTAGAAACAAACTTAGGCATGAGGTTATTCCTATTTTAAAAGAAATCAATCCAAGTTTACTAGAAAGTTTTCAAAACACCTTGAATAATTTAAACGATACTACTGATATAGTTGAAGAAAGCACAAATGCTGTTTTAAAACGAGCCATTGAAGCTATTGATGAGCAGCATATCTGCTTTAAAATTTCAGAATTTAAAAAGGTTAATAACCCAAAAGCTTATTTATTTGAAATTTTTAAAGATTACGGATTTACTGAATGGAATGATATAGTAAGTCTTTTGAATGCAGAAACTGGTAAACAAGTTTTTTCAAATACACACCGATTATTAAAAAATAGGGAGCATTTATTATTAAGTGAGATATCATCTGATAGTTTTGAAGATATTTTAATACATCCAGAACAAGAAAATTGTATTACACCTTTTGGAACTTTAAAAATTACTCAGGTAGATTCTGTTTTATCAGCCTCAGAAAATATAATTTACTTAGATAAAGACTTGCTTTATTTTCCACTTATAATTAGAAAAAAAGAAGAAAGTGATTTGTTTTTTCCAATAGGTATGAACGGAAAAAAGAAGCTAAGTAAATATTTTAAAGACGAAAAAATGTCACTATTAGATAAAGAAAATACGTGGTTGCTTTGTTCAGATAAAAGTATTGTTTGGGTAATAAATAGAAGGGCAGACCAGAGATATAGAGTTACAGAAAACACTAAACAGATTTTAAAAATAGAATTAAAATAATGTCTCATTGCTTATAAGACCATAGAACCCACTTTTCAAATATGAAAATTAAAGGAAATATAGTTGATGTGTTAAATAGACGGATTTTTAAAGGTGAAATTACTTTTGAAAACGGCAAGATTATATCACTTATAGAATTACAACATAACGTTGAAAGTTTCATTATTCCAGGTTTTGTTGATGCTCATATCCATATTGAAAGTTCCATGTTGGTTCCAAGTGAATTTGCAAGATTAGCAGTTATGCATGGTACCGTAGCAACCGTTTCTGATCCACACGAAATAGCCAATGTGCTAGGTGTAAAAGGTGTTGAATTTATGATTGAAAACGGCAAAAAAGTACCTTTTAAATTTAATTTTGGAGCTCCTTCTTGTGTGCCAGCTACTAATTTTGAATCAGCTGGTGCTATTATAGACTCGGATGATATTAAAGCGCTACTTGAAAATCCAGATATTAAGTATTTAACTGAAATGATGAATTATCCAGGTGTTCTTTTTGATGATGTTGAGGTAATGAAAAAAATAGCTTGGGCAAAACATTTTAATAAACCCATTGATGGTCATGCGCCTGGTTTAAGAGGTAATGATGTTACTAAATATATTAATGCTGGGATTTCTACCGATCATGAATGTTTTACTTATGAGGAAGCATTAGAAAAACTTCAAAAAGGGATGAAAATTTTAATTAGAGAAGGAAGTGCTGCTAAAAATTTTGAAGCTTTAATCGATTTATTACCAGAATATTATGAAAACATGATGTTTTGTTGCGATGATAAGCACCCTGACGATTTAATGTTAAACCATATTAATAAACTTTGCGCAAGAGCGGTTTCTAAAGGCATAGATGTTTTTAAAGTATTAAAAGCAGCTTGTGTAAATCCTGTTAAGCATTACAATCTCGATGTAGGTTTATTGGAAGTTGGAGACCATGCAGATTTTATAATAGTTGAAGATTTAAAAGACTTTACAACGATTCAAACTTATATTAATGGCAATTTAGTTTTTGGTGAAGGACAATCTTTATTGAAGCCAATTTCTTTTCAAAATTTAAATAACTTCAATTGTAATAAAAAAGCGATTGCTGATTTTAGAGTAACTTCCTCAGCAAAAAAGATTCGAGTTATTGAAGCTCTAGAAGGTCAGTTAGTAACAAATCAACTTATTGAAGAAACTACTATACAAGATGAAAATTTGATATCTAACATAGAAAAGGATATTTTAAAAATGACTGTAGTCAACAGGTATCAAAATCAAAAACCTGCTATAGCATTTATTAAAAACTTCGGATTAAAAGAAGGTGCTATTGCGAGTTCGGTTGGTCATGACTCTCATAATATTATTGCCGTAGGTGTTGATGATGAAGCCATTTGTAAAGCTGTTAATTTAATTATTGAAAATAAAGGTGGTATTTGTGCGGTTTCAAATACTAATGAAAAAATGGTGCCGCTTCCAGTTGCAGGAATTATGAGTGATAAAGATGGTCTAACAGTGGGTAAATTATATGCAGAATTAGATGCCATGGCAAAACAGTTAGGTTCCAAATTAAACGCACCATACATGACTTTGTCTTTTATGGCATTATTAGTAATTCCATCATTAAAATTAAGTGATAAAGGTTTGTTTGATGGTACAAATTTTAAATTCACTTCTTTAACGCATTAGTAAACAAAAAATTAAAAACCATTAGCCAAATATGCCTATAATAGAGTCGACTTACAAACCACCTTTTTATTTTAAAAATGGATTTGTTGCTACTGTTTATTCAGGATTAATCAGAACCGTAAAATTAAACCAAGAGCGTGAGCGAATTAATTTAATTGATGGTGATTTTTTAGATTTAGATTGGAGCTTTTCAAAAAATAAATCAAATAAGATTATTATTTTATTACATGGTTTGGAAGGTCATGGACAACGACCTTATGTTACAGGTGCTGCAAATCATTTTAATAATAATGGTATAGACGCTTTGTGTGTTAATTTTAGAGGATGTAGTGGTGATGAAAATCTAAATTATTACAGTTACCATTCAGGTGCAACACAAGATTTAGAAGCTGTAATACAGCACGTACTTTCAAAAAAACAATATAACAGTATTTATCTAAAGGGCATTAGTTTAGGAGCCAATCTTATTTTAAAATATTTAGGTGAAAGAGATAATATTTATCCAGAAATAAAAGCGGCAATAGCTGTTTCAGTTCCCTGCGATTTGTATGGTTCTTGTAAAGAACTCCATAAAATAAAAAATAAATTATTTCATGATAGATTTTTAAAAGATTTGATAATTAGACTTAAAGGTAAACAAAAACTTTTTCCTGAATTTTTAAGTTTAGATGAGGTAAATTCTATAAAAACTTTAATTGATTTTGATAATGTTTATACTTCTAGAGCACACGGGTTTAAAGATGCATTAGAGTATTATGATAAAAGCAGCAGTTTGCAATTTTTACCAAATATAAAAACGCCTACGCTAATCATTAATGCTTTAAACGATTCGTTTATTTCTCCAGAATGTTATCCCGTTAAAGAAGCAAAACAAAATAATAAGTTGTTTTTAGAAATGCCTCAATATGGCGGACATGTAGGATTTATAGATAAAAAAAATATTTACTATAATGAGAAACGTGCTTTTCAGTTTGTTAATGAAATTTATTGTTGATTAGGTTATTCATTTATATAATTATTAATTTCAGGTAATTATTTTCGTGTGAAAAATATTTGAAAATACCACTAATACTTATATTAAACTTTTCATTCTTCCATTAAAACACTTAGATTTAAGTTTTAAAAAAATATTTAAGCCTTCTTTAAAGTTAATTTTGAAACACAAATGAATTCTAAATCCGAAGAAAACGCGAAAACACCTGAAAAGTTTTTAGATTTAAAAATAAGTAAACCTCCCAGTAATAGTGTGGGTTTTGGTGCTATAAAATCATCATTAGATCATGTTTCTAAATATATGAATCCTGGCGATGCTTTAAAATTATCACTGAAGATAAACCAAAAAGGAGGTTTCGATTGTCCCGGTTGTGCATGGCCAGATCCTGACGATGAACGTTCATCTTTAGGCGAGTATTGCGAAAATGGTATAAAAGCAATTGCTGAAGAAGCTCAAAACAAAACAATTAATCGCGATTTTTTCTCAAAACATGCTGTAGATGAATTAGCGGTAATGACGGATTTTGAAATTGGAAAATCTGGTCGTTTAGCAGAGCCTATGTTTTTAGCAGAAGGTAACACACATTATGAACCAATTTCGTGGGATGATGCTTTTGAAAAAGTGGGGTCTCATTTAAATGCTTTATGTAATCCAGATGAAGCCGTTTTTTATACCTCAGGAAGAACCACTAACGAAGCTGCTTTTTTATATCAATTATTTGTTAGAGAATTTGGAACAGCAAATTTACCTGATTGTTCCAATATGTGTCATGAAGCTAGTGGTGCTGCACTCTCTGAAACTTTAGGAATAGGTAAGGGGTCTGTAACTTTAGATGATTTATATAAAGCAGAGTTAGTTATGGTTATTGGTCAAAATCCAGCAACAAATCATCCTAGGATGCTAACAGCACTAGAAAAATGTAAAAAGAATGGTGGAAAGATTATAGCCATTAATCCGCTTCCTGAAGCTGGACTAGTTAAATTTACTAATCCGCAGAGCCCAACAAAATTAATATTTGGTGGCACGAAAATAGCGGATGTATTTGTACCAATTACTATAAACGGTGATGTGGCATTTATTAAAGCTTTACTTCTTAAATTATTAGAAAAAGAAGAGCAAGAAGGTGATATTTTTGATAAGCAGTTTATCAAAGAATTTACATCAGGTTATGAGGTGTTTATTCAAGATTTAAAACAATATAATTTTGAAGAATGCCTTGAAGCTTCTGGCGTTTCAAAAGAAGTTTTCGATGATGCATTCAATTTAATTCTTAAAAACAATAAAATTATTATTTGTTGGGCTATGGGTTTAACCCAACACGAAAATGCAGTTGATAATATTAGAGAATTAGTTAATTTGTTATTGCTAAAAGGAAGTATAGGAAAAGAGGGCGCTGGAACTTGTCCAGTTCGTGGTCATTCTAACGTACAAGGTGATAGAACTGTTGGTATATGGGAATCTGCTCCACAAGCATTTTTAGATAAAATTGAATCTAAGTATGGTTTTAAACCAACTGCAAAACATGGCTACTCTGTAATTGATGCTATCAAAGCCATGTATGAAAACAAAGCCAAAGTGTTTTTTGGATTAGGTGGTAATTTTATTTCTGCAGTTCCCGATACTAGTTATGCGGCTCAAGCGCTAGCCAATTGTAATTTAACGGTTCATGTAAGTACTAAGCTAAATCGGTCTCATTTAGTAACCGGAAAAGAAGCACTTATTTTGCCTTGTTTAGGTCGTACAGAAAAAGATTATCAGAAAACAGGATTACAAATCCAAAGTGTTGAAAATTCTATGGGTATTGTATCGTCAACAAAAGGGGTTTTAGAGCCTTGTTCTAATCATTTATTAAGCGAAGTTGCAGTTGTTTGCGGTATTGCAAACGCCACTTTAAAACTACGTTCAAAAATTAATTGGCTACAATATCAAGATGATTACAATTTGGTAAGAGATGATATCGCAGAGGTTGTTTCTGGATTTGATGATTATAATAAAAAATTAAAACAACCTTCAGGGTTTTATTTACCTAATGCTGCGAGAGTTAGACAATTCAATACCAAAACAGGGAAAGCTATTTTTTCTATCAATCAATTACCAAAATGGGAATTGAAAAAGGACGAGTTAATTATGATGACTATTCGTAGTCACGATCAATTCAACACTACAATTTATGGTTTAGATGATAGATATCGGGGTGTTTTTAACGAAAGACGCATCATTTTTATGAATCGGGAAGATATGAAAATTAGAGGATTACAAGAATATCAGGTGGTTAATTTAAAATCTAATTACAATAGTGTTACTAGAGAAGCTAATAACTTTAAAGTTGTGGGGTACAATATCCCAAAAAACTGTTGTGCAACTTATTTTCCAGAAACCAATGTTCTAGTGCCTTTAGATAGTTTTGCACATACCGCTAAAACTCCAGCATCTAAAAGTGTTATAATTACAGTTAAAATGGCTATTTGATTAACTACTAGAAGCTCTTTATTGCTATCCGTTAGATCTTTTTTGTGCCTAAAGTTTAAAATTTTATTAAAAAATAGCATATGTAAAAGAGTAAGTTTCAATTTAGTTTTATAGTTAGCACTAAAAAAGGATAATACTTCTATATGGGCTAAATTATCCCCCAATAGTAATCATACTTCGGTTATTATTATGCAATTTTGGCTCTTGAAGTTTTTTTAACGTATCCATACCACCTCGAATTTTAAATTTAGCTAGTACAGCTTTTTTAATGATTGGCTCTATGGGTTTGGCAGCTCTTAAAGCCGTTAGTAAATCTGATTCTGTTGCCGAAAACAAACAGTTTTTAAGTTGTCCGTTGGCTGTTAATCGCAATCTATTACAAGAATCACAAAACGGATTGGTAACAGAACTGATAATAGCGAATCTACCTTTGTAACCTTTTATTTTATAATTTTTAGAGGTGTCATTCGGTTCATCTAGTAAACGTTCAATTTGCCTCGAAGAGAATGAGGTGTTTACATATTCCATAACTTCGGTATAAGATACCATTTTACTCATATCCCATTTATTGCCATCAAAAGGCATAAACTCTATAAATCGTACCGAAATTGGTAATTCTTTTGTGAAGTTAATAAAATCGATAATTTCATTGTCATTAAAACTTTTCATTAAAACAGCATTCACTTTTACTTGAAAACCTTCTTTTACTAAAAGTAAAATGTTTTTGTAAACGATTTCAAATTCATCACGACGGGTAATGTGGTTAAATTTTTCTCTGTCCAAAGAATCTAAACTCACATTAATTTTTTTAACGCCATTTGCTTTGAGAACATTTATAAATTTATGAATTATAATGGCGTTTGAAGTGATAGATAATTCCACTGGAAGTGTTGCTAATTTTTCTAAAATAAAAGGAATGTCTTTTCTAATTAGAGGTTCACCTCCAGTTAATCTTATTTTTGTAACCCCATGTTTTACAAAGGTTTTTGCTATTTCATAAATTTCCTCATAAGTCATCAAATTACTTTTTGGAGATAATTTCACCCCTTCTTCTGGCATACAGTAAGTGCATCGTAAATTACAACGCTCAATTAATGAAATGCGCAAATAGGCATGATGTCTGCCATGTAAATCTTGTAATAGGTTTTTTGAGTTATTCATTAATCGTGTCTTATGCCTTTTAAAATTTTGAAACTATGTAACACAGCTGGAAAAATCGCATCCATTGATTCTATAGCCCCATTTGTAGAGCCTGGTAAAGCCAGTATTAAACTATTTTGAATGGTTCCTGCTAAGCTTCTTGATAGCATAGCAAAAGGCATTCTCCCTTGCCCATAGTTTCTGATCGTTTCTTCAATTCCTGGAATCCGTCTATCTAGTAATGGTATTAAAGCTTCTGGAGTTACATCTCTAGCAGAAAGACCAGTGCCACCAGTATAAATAATCAAATCAACACCTTGTTTTTGATAGCTTTTAGCTTTTTCTTGTATAATATCTTTCTCATCAGGAATTATAGTATAGTCTGCTATTTTTACGTTGCAAATTTCAAGTTTTCTAATGATTGCTTTTCCAGCTTTATCTTCTTTATATCCTGCAGAAATGGAATCACTACAAACAATTACAGCGGCCTTTAAATCTTTTCTAAAACGATCTTTAAAATCAGATTTACCGCCTTTTTTATTTAACAACTTAATTTGATGAATTTCAATGCCTTTATCAATAGGTTTAAGCATATCATACATATTTAATGCAACAATACTAGCGCCATGCATAGCTTCAACTTCAACACCAGTTTTATAAATAGTTTTGACCGTAAATAGCACAGTGATTTCTAAACCGTTTATTTCATATTCAATACCGGTAAACTCAATAGGTAAAGGATGGCAATCAGGCAAAATATCTGGTGTTCTTTTAACACCTAATAAACCAGCAGCTTTACTCATAGCAAATACGTTGCCTTTAGGAACCCTATCATTTTCAATAGCTTGTATCGTTTCTATTCTACTAACCTTAACAATGGCTTGCGCTAATGCTGTTCTTAGTGTTGTTGTTTTATTTGTGATATCAACCATAATTTAACTATTAACCTTCCACTGATGCGTTTCATCTTCAAAAATCTCTTTTCCAAAAACAGGAACATCTGCTTTAATAGCTTCAACGATATATTCTAAAGCTTCAAACACTACTTTTCTTCTTGGTGCCGACACAAAGACAAACAAACATATTTCTCCAGCTTTTACAGTTCCTAAACTATGATAAATATGCATGCAAGTGAGCTCGAATTTCTCAAAAGCAGACTCTCTAATCTCATGAAATTTTTGATTTGCCATATCTAGATAGGCTGTGTATGTAATAGCTAAAACTGTTTTATCATTAATAACATCTGCACGAACTTGTCCAAGAAAAATATTATGTGCGCCTATATTTGTTTTTGTTTGGTGTTTATAAATGGAATTACCTATAAATTCTGAAGTTATAGCGCCTTCCATAAAAACGCTTTTTGATTTTTTGTCTGTCATTTTCCGACTGTTTTATGGTGTTTTTTTATATAATTATTTATTTCTAAGGCACCTTCTTTTATACTATAACAGTTTTCTAAATGATGCTTTTTTAATACGGAAACTGCTTTTCTACTTCTATTTCCTGATTGACAAAAAAGGACTATTTCCTTTGTTTTATCTAGCTTGTTTAAGTTACTTTCTAATGAATTTAATGGGATATTAATTATTTTTAATACTTCAATTTTAGGTTTTTCATCTGATTCTCTTAAATCAACAAACTGGATATTTTTTTTAAAAAGTATATTTTTTATAGAGACTTCAGGAATTTCAATATCACAATTATCAAGAAGTTCTCTACTTTTGAATTCTGATTTGTTGTTCAAAACTTCCCAAATATTTTTTTCTAATTTATTAATTTTTAATGTTGTATTTTTTAAAGTTAATGCATTATAGCATAATAATTTCCCAGAAAGTACATGACCAATTCCTAAAATAATTTTTAAAACTTCATTAGCTTGCATACTACCAATGATACCGGGTAAAACCCCTAAAACTCCAATTTCTGAACAATTTAAAATACTTCCTTTTTTAGGAGGTTTCGGGAATAAACACCTGTAAGTAGGTCCGTTTTGATAGTTAAACACTGAAACTTGCCCTTCAAATTTATAAATAGCCCCAAAAATAAGTGGTTTATTAGTAATGATACAACCATCGTTTACTAAATATCGGGTTTCAAAATTATCAGACCCATCAACTATGATATCATATTTTTCAAATAGTTGTAGCGTATTTTTATAGGTTAGTTTTTCCGCGTAAGCGATAATTGATATTTCATTGTTTAAATCTGTAAGTCGTTCTTTAGCGGCAGTTGCTTTGTTTTTTCCTATTGAAGACAAACCAAATAAAACTTGTCGTTGTAAATTGGATGTTTCAACAACATCAAAATCAATAATGCCAATGGTGCCAACTCCAGCAGAAGTAAGGTATTGCAATACAGGGCAACCTAAACCACCAGCTCCAACAACTAGAACTTTTGCTTTTGAAAGTTTGTCTTGGCCTATTTGTCCAATTTCAGATAATAAAATATGTCTACTATATCTATCCATAAATTTTTCAGCCACCTGCAAATGGTGGTAATAAAGCAATTTCTTGTCCAGTTAATTTAGTGTTTTTATCAACTAATTCTTGATTTTGGGCTACTTGAAAATCTTTGGTTTTTAAAGTGTTATATTTTCTGTATAACGTCTCTAAAAGTTCATAAATAAGTGTCCCTTCTAACATGTCTAAAGTTTCTTCGTTTGTATGGGTGATTTCAGTTAATTGACCGAAATATTTAATAGTTATAAGCATTTTTTAAATCTTTTAATTCTTGATTGGTATTGACGTTTGTAATTAAATAATCATGCTCTTTTTTTAAATGAATCCTTTTAAATTCGCATTGATTAATGGCATATTGCAAGCGTCTTTCTCCCGAGTTTAATAAGTTGTAAAACGTATTTGTACAATTCTTTTTATACAAGGCTATTAATGGCGTCATTTTACCATTACTTTCAAATTGAATAATATCATACTTTTCCTCATCAGCTTCAATTAATAATTTTAATAATTCTGTTTTGATTAAAGGAATATCACAACTTAAAACTAAATTATACTCAGTTTCACTATGGATCAATCCCGTATAAATACCTGCTAATGGTCCGCTATTTTCAACTTTGTCATTAATTCTCTTATATCCAAAAACATCATAATCATTGCTATTTGAAATAATAATAATTTCTGAAACCAAAGCTTTTAAAGCATCTATACTATGTTCAATAAATAACTTGTCATTTAACTTTAAAAAACCCTTATCGGTTCCCATTCGAGAACTTTTTCCACCAGCTAAAATAATGCCTGTAATATCTTTTTTATCTAACATATTAAGTGAAAAATAATTTTACACATGCAATAACTAAGACACATGCTAAAATGTATCTTAAATGCGAGTTGTTAATTTTTTTACTTCCGAAATATCCGCCCAAAACGCCCCCAATTAATGCCATGATTACTAAAAGAAAGGATTCTTTTTCAATGGTAACACCACTGCTTAATTGGCCAATTAAACCAGATGCAGAATTAACCCAAATAAAAAGCGCCGAAACTGCTGCAGCTTCTTTCATATTACCCCAATGTAAAAGCAATATTATGGGAGTTAAAATTATGCCTCCACCAATACCAATAAGTCCGGAAAAAAAACCAATAATACCACCAACAACAAGTCCTTGCCAAAGTTTTACTTGTTGGATGTTTTTACCTTCTTTACCAAATACATTAAGCATTTTTAAAATGGCAAATATTAAAAGAATGGCTAGTATTTTTTTATAAATAGAGGCGTCAATTTCAATCGTTCCTCCAATAAATGCAAGGGGAACAGATGCTACGGCAAAGTATAAGAAGAGTTTTTTATTAAAAAAACCAGCTTTAAAATAATAAAAAAAGGAAATGCCCGACACAAATAAGTTTAGTAATAGGGCAGTAGGTTTCATGGTGTCGATGGTAAAAGAAAATAAAGCCATTAATGCTAAATAACCACTAGCACCTCCATGGCCAACACTTGAATATAGAAATGAAACTAATGGTAAAATTGCTAGAAATATATATATGTGTTCGTGTTGCAGCATTAAATATGGTCTATTTTTTCAAGTTGTTTATCTAAAAATTCCCAACAGTTTTTATTAATATCATCAAAAGCAAGAATTAATGATTTCCCATAATCTGTTAAAGCAGAACCTCCACCGCCTTTACCACCAGTAATATTAATTGTAACTGGTTTTTTTGCAGATTTGTTAACCGAATCTATAAGATGCCATGCCTTTTTGTATGATATTTTTAAAGATTTTGCTGCTTTAGATAAAGATCCTGTTTCTTCAATGGCTTTTAATAATTTAACGCGACCCTCACCTAACAATACATTGTTTTCTGATTCAATCCAAATACGACTTTTTATTTTGTAACTCATTATTAAATAGGCAGTATTATGGTTTCAACAAAATCTCCAATATTAATTTGTAGCTGCTCTTCAGGGCTAAAAACTAAAGCATTAGATAACGCAAAGGTTTGTAGCATAGATGAATTTTGACCTTCTAAAATTTTTACTTCACCATCATTAAATATGGCTTTTAAAAATTGTGGGCGATCACCATTTTTATTGAAATTTGAAACGGCTTTGGCTTTTACGCGAGGCAACTCTATATCATCAACAAGCATCATTTTTTTAAGGGCTATAAAAACATAAATATAAAAACAAGTTAAAGCCGCAGCCGGATTTCCTGGTAATGCAAAAATATTTGTGTTGTTTTTTATACCATAAAATAAAGGCTTACCTGGTTTTTGTTTCACTTTATAAAAAACTTCTTCAACTTGTAATTTGTTTAAGGCTTTTCCAACAAAATCATAATCACCAACCGAGATTCCGCCAGTAATAATAACGACATCGTTTTCTGCAATAACTGATTTAAGTTTCAAAACCGTTTCTTTATAGTCATCTTCAACTTTATGAATGGTAACATCGTAAAACTTCAAACTGTAAAGAGCGCTCAAAAGCATTTTTGAATTACTTTCATATATTTTCCCATAAGTTAACTCTTGTTCAGCTTCAATAAGTTCATTTCCTGTGGTTAAAATAGCGATGTTAGGTTTTTTAAAAACAGAAACATCAACAATTCCTAAAGAGATTAAATATCCAATAGCAGCAGCCGATAGTTTTGTGCCTTTTTTTAAAGCGATGTCTCCTTCTTTAACTTGTTCCCCGATAGGTCTTACATTATGGTTTTTTTCTATTTGTTCACTAATAGTGATTTTATTATCTTTTCTGGTAACTTTTTCTTGCATCATTATGGCGTTTGCAGATGAGGGCACTGCAGCACCTGTGAAAATTCTAACGGCTTCACCATGTTTTAATATAGGTTCATGTGCATCACCTGCTTTAACCTCACCAATTATATTATAAGTTAACTCATTATGTAAACACAATGCATAGCCATCCATTGCAGATTGCCTAAAAGGAGGCATATTTATAGGTGAATACACATCGTTAAATAGAAAATAACCACCAGCTTTATGGATTGGTTTTGTGGTTTCTTTTAAAAGGGGTTTCGCAGTATTTTTAATAGCTAAAATAGCTTCACTAATAGAAATCATTTGGAATTCGTTATATCTTATCAAATATAACGAAATTTAATAAATCAAAATAATCATTTCAAATACATTTCTTACATTTAAGCAGTAAAGAAATATTATGCTTAAAAAAGTTTTTGGAAGTGCTGTTTTTGGTGTTGAAGCAACTACGATAACAGTAGAGGTAAATGTTGATAATGGTATTGGATATCATTTAGTAGGATTACCTGATAATGCTATTAAAGAAAGTAACTACCGTATTGCAGCTGCGTTACAAAATAATGGTTTTAAAATTCCAGGAAAAAAGATTACCATTAACATGGCACCTGCCGATTTACGAAAAGAAGGCAGCGCATACGATTTAACTTTAGCTATGGGTATTCTCGCAGCATCTAAACAAATACAAGTGGAAGATTTAGAACGTTATATCATCATGGGTGAACTTTCCCTTGATGGAAGTTTGCAACCCATAAAAGGTGCGTTGCCTATTGCTGTTAAAGCAAGAGCAGAAGGTTTTAAAGGATTTATATTGCCAATTCAGAATGCTAAAGAAGCTGCCATTGTTAATGATTTAGAAGTTTATGGCATTGATAATATCAAACAAGTTATCAATTATTTTGATAAAGGAGAGCCATTAGAACAAACCATTATAAATACTAGAGAAGAATTTGAGAAAAACTTAGATTTCCCTGAGTTTGATTTTAGTGATGTAAAAGGACAGGAAGGTATTAAGCGTTGCATGGAGATAGCTGCTGCTGGCGGACATAATATTATTTTAATTGGGCCTCCTGGTGCAGGAAAAACGATGTTAGCCAAACGACTTCCGAGTATTTTGCCACCAATGACGCTTCATGAGGCTTTAGAAACTACCAAAATACATTCCGTAGTTGGTCGTGTTAAAGATACAGGTTTAATGGCGCAGCGTCCTTTTAGGAGTCCGCATCACACCATATCTGATGTTGCTTTAGTTGGTGGTGGGGCTTTTCCTCAACCAGGAGAAATATCATTAT